>NZ_NFHA01000030.1:0-36389 GCF_002159225.1 Flavonifractor sp. An91
TGGCCCGTTGGTCAAGCGGCTAAGACGGCGGCCTCTCACGCCGCAAACGTGGGTTCGATTCCCGCACGGGTCACCAATTTTTTAAAAATTGGTCTTGACAGTGAGAACAAAATAGAATATAATGACTTATCGTTGAGAAGAACGGTAAGGAGAAGAAAGTTTTAAAAGTTTCTTTTGCTTACTTTTCTTTTCAAAGGAAAGTAAGTTGGTGTTGATTGCTGTGAGGGTCCACCCGTTCCCATCCCGAACACGGAAGTTAAGCTCACCTGCGCCGAAAATACTTGTCTGGAGACGGACCGGGAAGATAGGTAACGCCAACACAAAGAAGGGTCTGGTCTGACCAGACCGGGCCCTTTTACATTCCTCCTTAGCTCAGTCGGTAGAGCATGCGGCTGTTAACCGCAGGGTCGTTGGTTCGAGTCCAACAGGGGGAGCCAGACAATGTGGCTCGCCGCCACAAGCGTGACGGCGAGCCTCTTTTTAAGACAGTTGGATCGGTATGGGCCTTTAGCTCAGTTGGTTAGAGCAGCCGGCTCATAACCGGCCGGTCCACGGTTCGAGCCCGTGAAGGCCCACCATTTAGGGGTATAGCTCAGCTGGTAGAGCATCGGTCTCCAAAACCGAGTGCCGAGGGTTCGAATCCTTCTGCCCCTGCCAAACAAATATTCAGCCTTTGCTGTGGATATAGATATCACGATGGCGCGGTAGTTCAGTTGGTTAGAACGCCGGCCTGTCACGCCGGAGGTCGAGGGTTCAAGTCCCTTCCGCGTCGCCATTATGCTGCTATAGCTCAGTCGGTAGAGCGCATCCTTGGTAAGGATGAGGTCGCCAGTTCAAATCTGGCTAGCAGCTCCACGAAAACCGCTTAAATCTTCGGATTTAAGCGGTTTTTTCTTATGGTTTTATTAACTTTTTCAGCCATTTTGATAGTGGGGAAAAGACCTCGTAGCTAAAATATGGGGGCTTTTCCAACTGAGAAACCAACTTTTCGGGCCTTTGATGGGCCGGAATCCGTTGCGCCGCAATGGTTTCCGGCTTTTTGCCTTTCCAACTGACCACCAACTATGCGGAGTAGAGCCGGTCAACAGCGGCGACCGCTTCGGAGGAAGTTTCCCGGCCCTTTACATAGTATTTTAGGGTCATGGCCGACGTGGTATGCCCTGCTGCAGCTTGGGCAAGTTTAATGTCTTTGGTCTGGTCGTATAGGTCCGTCAGAACAGTGGTGCGGAAGCGAATCGGGGTGATATTTTCCGCGAAGCCGGTATCACGCTGGATGCGCTGACACATCTTGCGGACTTGCGTGTAGGACAGGGGCTTGTCCCCGCCGAACAGAAATGCGCCCGCCGATTCCATTTGTTGCAGGTAGGGCACGGCCAAGGAGGACAGCCCGATTGTGCGGTGACTGCTCTCCGTTTTGGTGTCCTTGACCTCCGGCTGGTTGCGGGTGGGATGGGTCACGGCCCGCCGGATATGGACTGTCATGTTATCGCAGTCAATATCTTCGGGAGCCAGCCCCAACACTTCTTCCAAGCGGAGAGGGTGGAGGGCTTGTAAGGCCATATACGCCCGGTCTACGGGGTTTTGAATATCCCCGATATGCTGAATCAGATAACGCATCTGCTCCACGGTGTAGGGCGGCGTGGCCTTGCTTGCCTTGCCGGTAATTTTCACCCTGCGGGATTTTAGAGGGTTTGAGGAAATCAGCTTATCTTCCACGGCGGCGTCCAGAATTTGATTGAGTACCATCCGGGCCTTGTCCTTGGTGGTTTTGGCCCCGCTCATGCTGTTAAAAAGGCGTTGAACCTCGTCCGGGCCGATGTCCTCGACGGCCAGCTCGTGGAAAGCGGGGATGAGATAGGCCCGCAGCTGACGCTCGTATGTGGTGGCCGTCACAGTCGCCACAGTGGGTTTTGAGTAAACATTGAACCAGTTCCAGGCGTACTCGTAAAACGGGTGTTTCTGCGGTTCTGGGGCCGTGCCTGACAGCTTTATCACCTTTTCAGCAAACTCCTGCATGGTGTCCGCAGTGATCCACCGCTTTACGCCGTTGATGGTGATATGCTGATTGATTTTGTGCTTTGCCATCTCGGAATCTCCTTCCAGAGACGGCATACAATCCGACTGTGCTATGCAGTTGTCAAGGTGCCGCGGCTCTTGGGACATAGGGGGTGAGCCGTCCGATTCCCTAACATCATTATAGCACGATTTCACAAGTTTTTCAATGAAATTACCCAAAACGCCTTGAAAAATCAGCACTTTTCCGCTAACTTCAATGCTTTCGATTTCAGAAAACAAGGGATTTTTCAAGAAGTTTTGGGGGTCCAGTTTGAGGACTTCGGAGGCGTTGACGATGGTGCAAACATCATCCGAAAGGGGAATAAAGAACATAAAAAACACTCCCAAAGTGTGCCATGCGCGTTGTGCAGGGCAAAAAATACTGCATCAACTGCAACACGGGCTGGAAGTGTTATGTGAACAGACTTGCAAATAACTTTGCAGAATCGGGGGCCGATGTAGGATTGTTTTGCCCGGAATATGGGTTTGGCGTCCGCATAGAGACAATTTCATAATGCCCTACTTCGCGTTCATTTGATTTCATCTGGTAAATAAAATCCTGTTCCAGTTGAATCGTCACACCGATGCGGCGGTCAAGCTGATCAAAGTCATCTTCGCCTTGGTCGGCAAAGGACGCTTTCTGAACGTCAAAATTGTATTTGACCAGTGTTGAGAACTGTTCCAACCAAAATTCATAAGGGGAGTAAGGGGAAGTCACGATAATCAGATCGGCGGCAAGGGCCTTGTCGGTATATCGCGCGGGAGCATTTACCCCGGTGCGGATACTGAACGGGTCCAAAATCTGCAGTAGATCTTGGTAGGCCATGACTTTGGGGCGCATCTCGTCCAGTATGATGGTGTGTTCCCCGGAATAGTTTTGGAAAGTATCCCGGCTGGAACCAGCCATAAAGTATGGCTGATTCGCCTTTTCTGCCAATGTGCGGGCCATATGGGTTTTGCCTGCACCGGCTTCGCCATAGAGCCAAATAACAGTCAGTTGCTTGCCCTGCGCAATCATTTCTTTTCGCCACTCGTCCGCAAGGTTGCGGAGCCGTTTAGCCCAAACATCCTCGACTTGCCGCCGGTATCGTCCATACTGTGCCCCGGTCATACGCTTTTCAACCTCTTCCTTTGTCATGATGCCAAGATACATAGCGTTCAGCAGGTCTTCGATTTTATAAGCGCCGCTTTCGGCCTTAACCTTGGCTTGTACCAAATTGGCCTCAATCGTCTGCATCAGTCCGGCAAAGTCAAAATTGGCCGTTACCTCGCTCGGGTCATACTGGTGTTTGCCCTTTGCCTTAGCCGCTTTTGTTCTATGGAGCAGATACGCAAAACCATTATTCACGTCTCCATTCCACTTGGTAATGTATTGCGGGTTATCGCCTAAATGTTTTGCCGTTGCGGCGATACTACGGGCATTTTCAAAGCAAAGCATGACATGATAGCCAGGGGCTTCGGGTGTGCCGTCCTTATTGGTGTCCTTGTCATGCAGGATGATGGCATACCTCTGTGGCTTTAGCTCGTTTTCGATAACGGCTATCATCTTGTCCTTGTCCGCGATTTTGGCGGGGAGGTGCTTCACTTGCTGGACATACATCATATTTTTGCATCGGATTGTTTTTCCCATGCTTGCGCACTTCCTTTGGCTTGCGATTTTTGACACCGTGACACTGTGATATGGCCGGGCTTGTAACAAGCCCATAAGCCCGGCCATATCAATAGTTTCGGGTCACTTGACACTTGACACCGCCCCCGCCTATGTTTCACTCGGCGGGGGCGGTGCCTCTGCCGGGGAATCCGCATAATACAAGGTCAGCAACCGGCCAAGTTCCTTATACACGGGGAAAGCCATCAATGGGAAATGCACATACGAAACGGCATCATGCTCCCCGTCTGTACTGGAAAACCACGCATCGCCGGGGCCGTACACGCGCTCGGGCATTGTGTCCAACTTGGTCTTGTCCCACATCAAAAGGCCCTCCGACCGTGTAGGACGGAACAATATCCGGGTGGACATAGCCGACCGAAGCATCGCAGGCAGACCGCCCTCTTGGACGCTTGCCTCGGCAATCGAGATTATCACATAACAGCCAGCAGACGCGCCCATGGTGACAATACGCTTGATATAGGCATCAAAAGTGGCAAGGCAATAGTCCGGGTCATCTTTTCCCGCTTTCGTCGGTAGAATTGCCCGTAAAGAAACATACTCGTCAACAAACAGAAAAGACGGGTGCATCCCGGCGTCCCACCACTTAACGGCATTTCCCTGTTGTTCGGACAGATCATTAAGTACACGCTGACGGCGGGTAATAGATATAGCAAAGTCCTTGATTGCGTCCAAAATGCCCCGTGCCTCGCCGTCCTCGTCCAAGGCCACCACATGAGGCAGACGGCTTAACTCCGCCTGTTTGGGGTCGACGATGATGACCTCGCTGCCGTACTCGTCGCGCCCGCATTGTAGGGCCTGCAACAATAGGGCAATAATGCCCGTGGTTTTGCCGGAGCGCGTCTTGCCAGCCACCAGCATGGAGCCGGAGGTGGTCAGATCTATCTCCGTCCCGGCCTGCACCTGCAGCTTGGTCGGGCCACGGGGCCGCATTTTCTCAACGGTTGCAAAGGTCAAACTGCGGTCAAGCATTACATCTTCCAGGCGGAAAGTCACCTTATCAAAGGCCACGCCGGTGTCCATCTGCGTAACAGCGTACCTTATATATCTCCCGTTGAGCGCGGAAGAAATGGCAGACGCGGCCCCGGCTATGGTTTCCACGGTGACAGCCCCCGCCGAAATCGTCAGGTCATACACGCCGGTATAGACCTCTTTGCATTTTACAGCCGGGAGCAATTCTCCCTCCCGCAAGCGGAGGGGGTTGCCGTGGGAGGGATGGCACAGCGCCCGCCGGACTTTGCGCTGAATCTTGGCGCGGTCCGGCGTGAGAACATGGACAGCCGCCGCCGCGATCACCGCGCCGATGCCGACACACGCGACCACGGCGGCGGCCTGTCCCACCATGCGCACGATTGCACCCACCAGAGGCCCATCAGCGGCGGGAGCCAGCCCCCGGAATCCGAGGGCCAGCATACCCGCCAGCAAGAGGGCTACACTACCAGCCACAAGCAATATCACGCCGGGGGAGGCATAGGCCAGCGGGCCGACCTCGCGGCGATAGGTGCGCATGGGTATCAGCCCTTGGCCGCGCCGACAACCTTAATGTCATCGACGGTGATAGATAACTGATTGCGAAATTCCCCGTACACGGTGCCCACAGGGTTGACCAGTTCTACAACAGCGCCGATAGGGATATTCAGTCCCATCTTGCCGGGCACTTTTACCGTGATTTTTTCGTACCTGTTACAAATCGCGGTTCCATCGGCCTTGGGCTTATACGGGGTCTTATCCTCGGTGATTACAGTAATCACCTTGGTGCCTGTTACCTGCTTCGTTTCGTAGTCCTTGAGCGGGCCACAGGAGGTCACGGTCAGCACCTTGTCGCGCAAAAATGCGCCACAGTCAAACCGAAGATACTGAGCCAAGCCGTACATATCAATCACGTCCTTTCTGGCGTTTGACTTGCGTAGTATCAACGGGCAAATGCACAGGATATTGGTCCTCCCAGCGGGGCAAATCGCCAAGCGGGAGGCTCAAAGCCTCGTGCAGAATGACATTCAAACCAGCAATGACGGCCCGCAGGTCGTAGCGGTGGTTTATCACATCGAAGTCATTGGTATCAACTGCAACAATGTAGGTGCCGTTGGCCCAGCCGTCAAGATACGCGATGGCGTTCCGCAGCTTCTGCTCCATGGTGCGGTAGCGAAGCGGATTGCAGACAGCGAACGGGCAATCATGGCACTGCGACACATTGGAATTACATTTGGAATCATTGGGAAACAAGGGGGTCACACTACTCATACAATTATTGGTACACATGATAATCACCTCCTTTCCTTGCTTGCATCATAACATATATAATTTGCTTTGAAAAGTGATATTTTTGTAATAAAATTATTACAATCGTCAATTTTTTAAGCGAAAAAGTTATAAAATCAAAAATTGAAAAAATAAAACTGCGGCATATATGCCGCAGTTTTTGGAGAGGATCGCGAACAATCGTTCGATAATGTTCACAACTCGTAAAATCTGGAAATTTTACAATCAAAATTTTGTAGAAATGCACAAAGACAAGTCCCCCATGCACCGTTGTCGGTACATGGGGGACTGTTGTGTTATGGCATTTAGCCACCCTGACCCGCACGCGCCCAGTTGTTGTCGATGCGCATGAGCGTAACGATACTCTGTTCGATGGTGTACGGGGATTTCGCCGAGAAAGTGGTGCCGGTTGTCCCGGTCATGGCCCCGACGCCGTACACGGCACGAACGCCATCGTAGGCCCAGTCCGCGATTTCATCGGTGAAGGGCAGGTTCTCAGCATACCAGACGGTCCACCCGGTGCGGCCTGCGTCATCGAAGGCTACAATCAGTTTCTCCATCAGACGAGTCAGCATGGTCGCGGCTTGCTCGCGGGTGATGTTGTCATTGGGTCCGACATACACGCCGGCACGGGTATCGGCACTGTTGTATCCGCCGAGGATTCCGAGCGTGTAGGCCTTGGCCATGTTGGTGTCGCCGGAGCAGTCTGCGAACACATCGTCGCCGGAGTTGACGGGGATGGTGTAGTCTTCGCCGGTGATGTCGGACATCAGGGTCTCGTAATACCTGACCGCGAGTGCGGCAAACTGTCCACGGGTGATGGCCTTGGTATAGTCACTGCCCAGCAGGTCAGTGACAGCGGGCTGATACCCGGAGACATCAGGGTCGTCATCGAGGTAGCCCATGCGGATGGCTGTAATAATGTCCTCAGCGGCCCAGTTGCTGTAAGTGACGCTGGTGGCAACAGGGGTCTCGGGCTCGGTCACGGGAGTTTCCGTGACCGTCCCGGTGTTGGAACCGTCGTTCCAGTTGGACTTCAAGGATGCGGTCTCGAAGTTGAACACATCGCCGATTTCACGAGCGGTTTCGGTGCCGCCCATCTCGACGGGCAGGTACGCCAGCGCCCAATCGGGCAGGTTCATAGCCTGTACATACTGCTTCGCCTGAGCGTACTGGGACGCAACGGTGGATGCATCGGGCCATACTTCAACATCTTCGATATAGGGATTGTCGGGACGACCTGTGAATGTGGGCATGCCGATGCTCACGCTACCCTTGCTGGCAGGGGTGTACTCGGTGAAATCCAAGCGGTCGTTACTGCTCAGGTATGCGATTTTATCGGCTGTGGCTGGAACGGATGCGCTTTCGGTGTCACCATAAAATTCGCCGCTGGTTTCGCCGGCACATACGATTGCGTAATCAAGGTCGCTGTCCTCGATGATGCTGTTGAACCCGCTGTCGAGGCAGATGATGTTACGCAAATTGTCACAGCCAACGAACAGGGCACGCACTGCGTTGTAGTTGATATTGTCGCCGATGATGACGGTCTCGATGTTGGGGTTGTTGCGGAACGGGGTGATTTCTAACTGGGAATGTTCGAAGTTCAGGAAGTTCATCTGGGTCATGGACTTTCGCGCGTTGAACTGCATGGTTTCGTCGGCATTAGGGCTGATTTTGGCTTCGACTTCTGTGTCAGTCCAGTCGTTGGTAATGACCAGCACGCCGTCATGGAGCACCCACTTGATGTTCCCAATGGGACGCAGTTCGTCGAGCGTATGGGTTTCTCCGGTGCCGCCTGTGATAGTGTCATCAATACCGTTGATGATGGCATATGCGCCGGTGGCTCGGATGCCCGTGTAGAACGAACCGTAACCGCTTCCAGACGCAGAACCGGGTGCTCCGGATGTGAAGATAAGGTCATTGTACAGGTCACGGGCCGCAGGGTCGGTCAGGGTCAGGTTGCCACCGAGGGTCGTGTTACCCTTGATGTAACCTTCATACAGAATGTCGTTGTAGCCGAGCGCACCGCCGAAGGCGGTAGTGGTCAGAATGGGAACCATCAAAGCAAACGCGAGGGCAGTAGATAACGCTTTTCGCCAATTTTTCATGGGCGGGTTTCCTCCTTATATATTATAATGAATGGGCTTGTGTGCCGTATGTTCCCCAGCAGAGCGGCCCTTGGGGGCGGGACTTCCCGGCCCCCGTGGGCACTTCCTGCGGGGCGAACAAAAGGGCCGTGCAGGTATGTATGTCCCTGCACAGCCCGAAAGCACACAAGCCCATTTTTCAGAGGATTAGCCTTGTAAAAGGGGAAGAATCCTTATATAATGGGTATGGCGCAGTTTTACTGCTGTGTGGGAGGCGCTTTCTCCTGCATAGGGGCGTGGGGTGTTCCCGCACCTCACGTCCTGCCCTTATTATTCGCCTTGATGCTATTTTAGCCCATATCCCCCTTGAGTGCAAGCGGTTTTTTCGGACTTTACACTGTTCCGGGCCGCTTTTTTTGTTGTTCAGAGGGTGGTGGTGCTGGTCGTCGTCGGCTGGGTGGCCCGCCACGGACGGGGCCGGGGTGCATATCGACGGCTGGGAGCAAGGCGGAGAATAAGGTGGGTTCCGCTCCATACAATTCCCCGCCGTGGGGCTGGTGGTGGCTTGCCGCCTTGTCCCCGTGGGAATTGCGTCGCTTTTACGCCTGCGGGCGTAGGATGGTTGAGGACTGCACAGCCGCCGGACGTATGCCGTCTTGTATAAAATATATAGTTTTTATTTGTGCTTTTTGTGCAAAATCACCTTTGGTAAGGATGAGGTCGCCAGTTCAAATCTGGCTAGCAGCTCCAAAAACCCTTGAAAGCTTCGGCTTTCAAGGGTTTTTTGTTGTAAAAATTGAAGCGCACTGGACAGGAAGCATTTCCTTTCCAGTGCGCTTTTTTTGATCCGCCGCGTGGGCTTACATTGCAGTATGGATCTGGAAGGTGATGCCCAGCTGCCGGAGCATGGACTCCACGTGGCAGGCGGTGCAGCCCCCTTCCGCCCAGTCTGCTAGGGCCTCCGGCAGGGTGCGGTTTGGATTCAGGGACTTTTGAAGCCGCTCTCCCTGGGACGCCTCCAATCCATAGTGATACTCCTTCTCAGCCTCCACGTCGATGCTGTAGCGCTCCACTGTGCCGCGCTGGTCATAGAACACAGAGAGGAAGAAAGGGTGCTCCAGGGAGAGGGGAAGGCGCTTGTGGAACAGACCCAGGGAGGCATGGAACCGGTCGTCCTCCAGCATGGCCTGGGCCATGCGGTACTTGAGAACCCGCCGTCTGTCCCGGGCGGTGACTACGTTCAGACGAGTGGTGTCGCTGTTGTGGGTCAGGTCTGCCAGCTTCACCCGGCGGGCGATGGGATTGCTGCGCAGCCGGACCACATACTCCAGATAGGGGGTGTGTTCGTCATGGGTCAGAAGCCCAAGGGCCTCCAGTACCGCCTCCGGGAACCCCTCATCCCGCAGATCGGAGATGGTATAGTGGGAGTCCTCCACCACGTCGTGGAGCAGAGCTGTGCACACCTCCTCCTCCGTTTCCAGCTGCTCGGCCAGATGGAGGGGGTGGATCACATAGGGCAGTCCGCTTTTATCCGTCTGGCTGTTGTGGGCCGCGAAGCAGATCAGCAGGGCCTTTTTCGTCAGAGGTGTATATATCAGCCCTACGGGGCGCAGAGGCGCCATGGGCGCGCTTTCCAGGGGACTGGTGATGCTGTTGGAGTCGTGGTTTATGCTCATGTAGCAGCCCTTCTTTTTTTGCTTGAATTTTGTGTAACCACTGTAACAGTTTTGCAGGTCACGGGTATATATAGGCAGAACAGGCAAAGCAATACATAAATACAATTTATAAGGAGGACACAGAGATGGAGATGCAGAAGAATTTTTCCGAGCAGGACGTGAAGGACCTGGAACTGTTTGCTGACAAGCTGGAGCAGGCGGAGGACGAGGCTGCTGTAAACAGCATCCTGAAGGAGTACGGCTATGATACCGGTGCCAAGTCCGGCGATGAGCTGGGAGAGGCCGATCTGGAGAATGTCACCGGAGGTGTGACCGAGTTTTCCGCGCTGAAGTGGCTGCTGAAAAATACTGACTGGGGCAAGCTGACCTGGAAAGGCACCAAGATGGCTGCCAGATGCCTGTACGACGCCGTCAGATATGGCGATCCGTACCGGACTTACAGTGAGAAGGAAGTCCAAAAGGTCAGCAAAGACCTGGATGAGGCCATTCCCAATTGGATCAAGAAGTTCAGCTGATCCGGAACGCCGGTCTCTGTTGGGGCGGGGCTGTTTGCCCCGCCCCTTCTGCTGCGGTCTGGTTTGGACGGCGCAGGTGGTTAAATGGAGGTGTTGTAAGATACAACACCTCCATTTTGTGTCTGTCTGGGATCACCACCACGCAGTATACTCGCAGAATGTGCGGTCCGGCGATCCTTTTTTCTCCAGGAAGAAGGGATCATCTTCGATGAGAGACTGCAGCTCTTCCAGATATTCCTCCATACGGCCGCCGGTAAAGATCCCGCCGCCTGTGACATAGCCGGGCAGGATGCTGCCGGTGCCGTAGGTTTTGCTGAACCAGATGCGCGCCCGCTCTTTCAGCACGTCATTTTCGTCGATAAAATAGAGATACAGGCCGTCGGCGGGGGAGTGCTCCAAATCAGACTGCTCATATAAGGCCTTGGTCAGCGCTACTACCTGGGAGGCGAAGTTCTTGCCTGTGTTCATGTGCAGATAGACCCGGATGTTCATTCCGTCGCTGACCACTTCCATCTGCTCGTACTGAGCTGCGGCATCACAGTTCTCAATGTTGTCCCGCACCTGCTTGGTCAGGTCGCCGTACTGCATGGAGAAGTTGGCATCGTCAAAGGCAACGCCGTTCTCGTCCTCGTTGCACTGGTACTGGGCCGTACTTGCCCCGGAGGGCAGATTGACGTCCTGGGAAATGGCAGTCAGCAGCTGCACCAGCCAGCGTTGCTCCTCTCCGATGGGCTGATTGTCCCAGAAGCAGCCCTGATCCAGGGTCACCACCGTGCCGTCGGCCCCATCCTCCAGGTCGCAGGCAAGCCAGGGAATGTTGTTGACCTTGAGATAGATCTTGTCATACCCGGCGTCCTGAGCCAGCTGGAGGAAGTTTGCCAGGTCCTCCTCACTGCTGCCTGCCGTGGCCTCCAGGGCGTAGGTGCCGTCCGGGCGGCTGATCCAGTCCAGCTGCCGGACATATAGATTGTTTAAGCCGGCGCTGAGATAAAAGGTAACCTGCCTGAATTCCAGCAGCTGAAGCAGCGGGATACTCATATGTTCAGCGCCGGTTTTTACCACCATCTGATAGGTATCCCCGGAGCAGATGGTACCAAATGCGTATTCCTCACCCAGAAGGTCCAGGCGGCGCTTCATGGCGGCGCAGGCGTCGGCCCACCGGCCTTCCCCGGGGAGGGCATCGCTGTCCACCCAGGGATAGAGCAGGGTGACGGTCTGGCCGGTCACCTGGTCAGGGGAGCGCTGGAAGGTTTCGGCCTGATTGCCGGTGTCCGGAGTCTCCCACGCTGCCTCGTAGTTTACATCCAGCTGGTAGTAGAAGGGGTTTGGCAGGGGCTCCTGGGACAGGTTGTGCTGAAGCAGCCGGGCAAATGCCGCGCCGTCCGTATTGGTGATGTAGAAGGTCCGTCCGTCCCCCGCTGAATAGAGATAGGTGTACCAGAGATTGGAGGAACTCTCAATATCCTGGGCCAGGACCATATTGGTGCCCCATTGGGCCATTTTATCCCGGTTTTTCTGGACAAATTCCTCGGTGAATACCAGCTTCTCCAGGCCGCCCTTCTCCAGGGCCTCCGCCAGATCGGGCGGGCTGCAATCCTCCGGCGCCTGGGTCTCAATGGTGATGGATTCCACATCGGAGGGGGTCACCCGGATGGAATCGCTGCGGTCTGTCTGGTATTCCTGGAAGTTGATCAGACTGAATTCCATGGGCCGGCTGATGTAGCACTGCATGGTCTTTTCCAGCCCCAGCGGCTCGATCACCGAGCGGGGCAGGAACAGCTTGATCTGATCGTCCTCCACCGCAAAATCGTAGGGCTGGCCGTCGCAGAGGAGATCGATCCGTGCCTCTACCGTATCCGCCGCCTGAGCAAAATCGTGGACGGGCATCTCCTCGTGGGCGGTCAAAATGATCCGCATATAGTTGCCCGAATCGATATCCGCCTGGCTGACGCCGCCATTGCGTCCGGTTCCCTGGGGGATGAACCGGCTGGCCCCCCAGATCCCTGCGGCCAGCACCGCCACGGCCAGCACCGCGGCCAGCGGCCGCAGCCATTTTTTTCGGGCTTTTTGTTCCGGGACCGGCTGAGGTTCCGGCGGGGTGTGGTGGGGGTCGGGCTCTGCGCGGCGGGGAATGGGACGGGTCACATCGTCGTCGTCATCCAGCTCCAGCGCATGATTTTCCCCTGCGGGCCGGAAGAGCATCTCCTTCATCTCGCCGATGGTCTGGAACCGGTCCCCGGCCCGGACGGCCATTCCCTTTTTCAATACCGCCTCCTGCAGAGCGCTGATCTCTACCCCCAGTTCGGAGGGCCACTTCAATTCATCCAGCTGGGCCCGTTCCAGGGCGTCGTCCGGCTTCAGACCGGTGATACAGCAGTAGATGGTGGCGCACAGCGCGTAGACGTCGGTCCACGGCCCCTGATGGCCTTTGCTGCGGTACTGCTCCTCCGGGGCGAAGCCCGTCTTGAGGATCACCGATACGCTGGTGTTGCCGCTGAGGTCCAGCTGCCTGGCGGCGCCGAAGTCCATCAGTTTGACGGTGCCGCTCTTCAGCAGCATGATGTTGTCCGGGCTGATATCCCGGTGAATGATGCCCACCTGGTGGATCTTTTCCAGCGCGTCCATGACGGGCCGCATCCGTTCAAAGATATCGTCGGCAGAAAAGCGGGTCAGTCTCAGAATGGAGCGCAGGTCGTGTCCGTCCAGGTACTCCATGACGATGTAGGCGGTGTTGTTGGCTTCAAAAAAGTCCCGGACCGTAACCACGCCCGGGTCATCTGCAAACTGTGCCAATGCCCGGGCCTCGCTGAGAAATTTTCGTTTTCCTTCCTCGATGGAATCCACCTGTCGTTGATCAGAGATGGTGATCTCAGGGGAAAAAGCCACGTTTCGGCTGGCGATCCCGCTGGGGTAATATTCCTTGATGGCTACCCGGGTATCCAACAGCAGATCCCGGCCAATGTAGGTAATGCCGAATCCACCCTGACCCAGCGAACGTCCCACCAGATATCTGCCGTTCAGTTTGCTGCCGGGGCGAAGGTGGTGGAGCAGCTCCGTATCCCCGCCCTGATATCCGCAGTGGGGACACACATCCGCTCCGCCGGTGGGCAGCATACAGTGTAAGCAGTAATCTGTCATATCCTGTATTCTCCTTCTCTTAACACGGTTGCTCCCGCGCTCACCGGATGAGCATGGCGATGGCGGAATGGTTGTCTCCGGTGTGGGCGCCCCGGACGGCAAGGCGGGCGCGCATGGCCTCCAGCCATTGCAGGGCGGTGGAGGCGCCGGAGAGGTCGTATGCCATCTCCGACTCCTGGATCTTCTCCCAGAAACCGTCGCTGCACAGGAGCAGCCCGTCCCCCGGAGCCAGCTCCAGATGGGCAATATCCACCGTCACATCATCCTGTGCGCCCAGGGCGCGGGTGAGCCGGTGGCGGTCCTTGCAGGTGCGCAGCTCGGCCGGGGTGATGTCGCCGGCCCACAGGGCCAGCTGGGCGGTGCTGTGGTCCCGGGACTGATACAGGATACTGCCTTCCCGGAACTGATAGATCCGGGTATCGCCCACATTGGCGGCCAAAGCGGCCCGGCCGTCAAACCACACGGCGGCCAGGGTGCTTTTCATGCCGGAGGCCTGGCGCTGCTCCCAAATGAGGGTGTTGGCCTGCTCCACAGCCCCCCTGAGGGCGACCACCGAGACGGGCTTGCCCATGATGCCGCCCCCCACTGTCTGGACGGCCAGCTGGGCCGCGGCCTTGCCGCCCTTATGCCCGCCCAGACCATCTGCGATCAGGCCTGCCATGGTGTCGCCGCTCTCCAGCAGCGCAACGGTGTCTTCATTTTCCTTCCTGCCGCCGATATCCGAATAATAGGATGCGCTGACGTTCATGGGGAGGCCTCCTTACTCTATGACGTCCACAATAAAGGTTTCCGTACCCAGCTCCAGCACATCCCCGCTCTTGATTTGGAACTGCTCCTCCTCATCCAACTCCCGGTCGTTGACATAGACCTTGTTGGTGGAATGATGGTCCATCACGGTACAGATCCCATTTTTCAGATGAAACACCGCATGGATGCGGCTGATGCTCTCATTGTCCGGAATGGCGTAGCTGCAGGTGAGCTTTCTTCCCACGGTAAACTCGTCCTTGGAGATCTGGATGGCCTCTCCCGTAGACCGCCGTTTCAGGTAATATTTTTTGATGCTGGCCTTGGGGATGTGGATGGTCTTGCCCTCCTCCAGGCAGGGCTTCATCGCGGGCAGCTGCAGCAGGGCAAGACAGCAGGCGCCGTCGGTGTGGCAGACGGCGTAGTCCACCGCCGCCACCTGCTCCAGCTCCAGCTGGGCCTTCATGACGGGGGAGAGCTCCACCGGGTCAAGGAGCACGGCCGCCACCGGTTTGCCGCCCAGAATGCTGCGGTTGAAGCGGCTGCGAAAGCTGTGGTCCTCCACCGACTGCCGGGATAAGAAGGCCAGTATGACCTCGGCGTTTTCGGCAGCAGGGGCGTTTCCAGCAGCGGACGGCTGGTCCCAACAGAGCCTGCAGTCATTCTTTTGCAGGATCTCCAGCAGGGGGGACACCCGCTCCCAGTCGGCCGGGCAGCAGAGCGCGTAAACAAAGGGAAGGTTTTCGGTATAGTCCTCTTGCATCAACATCCACGTTCACCTCAGCTCTCAATCTCAAACAGTTCGTCAAACCCGATCTCTGCAAAGGTGGCGTGGACCGCAGGGCTCATGGCGCACAGCTTCAGCATGGAGCCGGGACGTTGGTCCAGCAGGCGCTGGACGGTGAGCAGGGCCTTCAGGCCCCCGCTGGAGATGACTTGCAAGCCGGAAAAATCCACGGCAATCCTGCTGCGGACGCAGGCCGCCGCCATCAGCTCGTCCTCAAAGGCGGGCGCCACAACCGAGGAGAGTGTGCCCGACAAACTTAGGGTTACGGTATCTCCTGATAGGGTTTCTGTGATGGAAAACAGCAGCTTCCCATCGTCCTCCTCCCAGCGCACCCGGTCCTGCTCTATGTGCCTGTTCATGTTACTAGCCCCTTCCCGCCGGCTGTCTTATTTGCCCACAATGCCGCAGACAGACTGCGGCCCCTCAGCGCTGACGCTCAATGGTTTTTGTTGTCGATTCGCTTGATAAAATCTTTGTATGGGTTGGAACTGCCTGCGGCTGTGACCAGTTCCAGCTCGTCCTCTCCCAGTTCCTCAGAGCATCCATCAAAACATTGGAGATCGGACACCCGCTTCAGCCGCTGGTCGATGGCTTTCAGTTCCTCCGGGATCTCCTCCGGCATATGGTTGATGTTTTTGATTTGATCTGGCTCCATCAGATTACCTCCCCGGGTATATGTTCTGGTCGGGCCGGTCCGGCACGGATCGCTCTGCGGCCAATCAACTGCTATGGTTGTTCTACATTGATATACACGCCAAAACCGGATCTGTTACAAGAGAT
Source organism: Flavonifractor sp. An91 (assembly GCF_002159225.1). Classification (NCBI taxonomy): domain Bacteria; kingdom Bacillati; phylum Bacillota; class Clostridia; order Eubacteriales; family Oscillospiraceae; genus Flavonifractor; species Flavonifractor sp. An91. The sequence continues at coordinate 15,711 of NZ_NFHA01000030.1, forward strand.
GCGAATCCTTACAGGATCTGGCGGCTGGCCAGCTCATGGAAGAGCCCGCCCTGGGCCATCAGCTGTTCATAATTTCCCGCTTCCACAATATCTCCATGGTCCATCACCAGGATGCGGTCACAGCTTTGTATGGTGCTGAGCCGGTGGGCGATGACCACCCGGGTGCTGCCCATTTCCTCCAGCGCTTTGCACACCTGGGCCTGCGTCAGGTTATCCAGGGCGCTGGTGGCCTCGTCAAAGAAGAGAATGTTGGGTCTGTTGATGATGGCCCTGGCAATGAGAATGCGCTGCTTCTGGCCGCCGGAGATGGTGTTGCAGTGTTCGCTGACCATGGTCTCCAGCCCCATGGGCATCTCCTGGATATCTCTGGCCAGGCCTACCGCCTCCACCACCTGCTCCACCCGGGTTCGTCCGGCGTTGGGGGCGGTAAGGGTGATGTTCTCAAAGATGCTCCCTGAGATGAGCTCGCCGTCCTGCAGCACCACGCCGAAGTGCTTTCTCAGCTCCTGCAGGTCCAGCTCGTCCATATCCTGGTCGTCATAGTAGATCCGGCCTGAGGTGGCCTTCTCAAATCCCAGCAGAAGCTTGAGCAGGGTGGATTTTCCGCAGCCGGAAGCGCCCACGATGCCCACATATTCGCCGGGCCGGATGTGAAGGGAGAGGTCCCGAAACACAGGCGGGGTCTCCGGGTCGTAGGAGAAGGCCACGTGATCCAGGTCGATGCTGCCGGTGAGCTGGCCGGGCAGACGCTTGTCGCCGCCCCCTTCCGGCACCGTCTCCAGAATGGCCTTCACCCGCCGGTAGGTGGGTTTCAGCAGCTGATAGGAGATCAGCGCGCTGAACAGGCTGCTGATGGCGCCGGAGACCATGCCGAACGCCGAGTTAAAACCGACGAAGCTGCCCATGGTGATGGAAGCGGACTGGGCCGCGATCCAATAGATCAATACCAGAAAGATCCCGCTGCTGGCGGAGGAGAGCAGGGCGCTGAGGTTGGACAGCCGGCCCAGCCGTGTTTCCAGCCGGCGCTGCTCCATAAAAGCGCGCATATATTCAAAAATAGTCCGCTCCTCCACGCCGGCGGTTCTGATCTTCTCGATCCCCAGCAAAAACTGGAACAGGAGAGAGCTGCTCTTTCCGTCCATCTCCATGACCTGGGCCTGATAGACCATACGGCGGCGCGCCAGAAGATAGCTGATCAAGGAGAACAGCAGCGTGACCGACAGGGACACCAGAGAGAGCTGGGGAGAATAGGTGAACATCCGTATGCCGTAGAACAGGGCGGAGATCAGGCTGAGCCCCAGCCCCAACAGCATTCCGGACACAGAGCTGACCAGGCTGCCCAGTTCCATAACCCGCTGGGCCAGATCAGCGCTCTCGTAGTTGCGGAAGAAGTTTTCCGGCAATTCAAAGATCCGGTGGTAGACCGCGTTTTGCACATCGTACCGGATCCGGCTGTCCAGCCGGAAGGTGGCCAGACTTTTTACCACGGAAAAGAGCAGATTGCCCACCATAAACGCGCCTACCAGACAGCAAATCTGAAACACCATTCCCATCTGTCCGGAGGGAATGAAGCGGTCGTAGAGCATCTGATTCAAGGTGGGGATCAGCAGGCCGATAAGCGCGGACAGGATGGTCAGCCCGATGATAACCGCCAGATCGACCCGGGACAGGCAGGACCAGCAGTAGGCCGCCAGATCCTTCGCCGTCATTCCCTGAAGGGGGAAGGGGCGGTAGATGACATGGGCCTGGGGATCGCACTGCTCCGCCAGCGCTCGGGTCAGAGGGACCGCCTTTTCCCCGCTGCGGCAGAGCAGATACTTGCCCCGCCCTCTGGGAATACAGGCGGCCGGTTCCCTTTCCCGGCCAAATTGTACCATAATGGGCCCGGCATCCGCCTTATGCCAGTTTTCCTCCAGCAGAATCTTCCGGCAGGGAATGTGAGAAATGCGGGCCACTTCCTCCACGGAGACCTCCTGCCGGCAGCAGGCTGTGATCTTTTCGTAGGGGGCGATGGGGATGCGCATACGGTGGCACAGCTCTGCCATGACCTGATAGACCGGGTGCTCCCCGCTTTCCCTGGGTATGTCCTTTTCCTTGGAAAAGAAGGAGGCGATCATCTCATCGGTGCGGGCCCGCACATCCTCTTTTTCCTTGTCCGTGCGGATCAGGTAGCCGTCCTCCTGCACCAGGTTCAGGCGGTAGCGGTCCACCAGCAGATTGCCGTAAGTCTCCCGGCCGGGGTTTTCGATCCCCGCTCTGCCCAGGAATTTTTTTTGCAGGGGTCCGGTGGAGAGCCCCTCCAGACGCTCCAGCTGGGCGTGCTCCTCCGCCGGTGTTACCAGAAAGCGCCACAGGCCGCCCTCGGCGTCTGTGTGAGAAAAGGCGGGGAAAATGGTATTTTGCTCTGCGGTGCAGATCAGGGACCGGCGTCCCGGCTGTCCCTCTGTCCAGGGCACCACATAGATATGGACGCTGCCTGACAGCACCCGGTATGCGTCTGTGGGAGTTTCGGTGATGTAATATGCGCCGCCGGTCAACCCAATGAGATTGGCGGTTTCCGTCTGCATGATGCAGCCTCCTTTCAGTTCATTGACATGAACCGGCAGTAGAGTCCGTCCAGAGCCGCCAGCTGAGTATGGGAACCCCGCTCTACAATGCTGCCGCTATCCATCACCAGGATCTCATCGCTGTTGCGTACGGCGCTGAGCCGGTGGGCCACAATGATGCAGGTACACCCGCGGCGCTTGATGTTCTCAATGATCTGTTTTTCGGTGATGGGGTCCAGGGCGCTGGTGGCTTCATCCATGATGAGCACCGTGGGGTTGGTCGCCAGGGCACGGGCAATTTCCAGGCGCTGACGCTGTCCGCCGGAGAGGTTGCTTCCTCCCTCGGTGAGCCTGAACTCATATGCGCCCGGCTTTTGGGTAATCAATTCGTGGATGCAGGCGTCCTTTGCGGCGTTAATCATGTCCCGCTCCAGAACGGCGTGATTCCACATGGTCAGATTGTCCCGGATGGTACCGGAAAAGAGGGTAATATTCTGGCTTACGGTGGACACGCTGGCATGGAGCACGTCCGACGGGATCTCTTCCAGCGGGACTCCGTCCAGCAGGACCCTGCCTGCCCAGGGGCGATACAGCCCGCTGACGATTTTGGCAATGGTGGATTTTCCGCAGCCAGAGCCGCCTACCAGGGCCACCGAACTGCCGGGCTCCAGAGAAAAGGAAAAGCCGGTGACCAGGGGTTTGGCCAGATGGCTGTACCCAAAGGAGACCTCCTCCAGGGCCACCCGACCGGAGAGCTTGGCCTGAGAAAACTTCTGCACCGTGGTTTCCTGGAATTTCTCATCCACCGGATGGCGCAGGATGTCGTCTACCCGGGCGATATCGGCTTTCAGCGTCTGAATCTGCTGAATAAAGGCCACCAGCGTCTCCACAGGCGCGGAGAAGGAGGCAAACAGGGAGGTAAATGCCGACAGCATACCCAGGGTCATGTGGCCCTGGATGACAAAGACAGCGCCCACCAGCAAAAGCAGAATATCGATGAGGTTGTCCACCATTCCGGGCAGCGCCCCTGTCACGGACTGGGTCTGGCTGATGGCCTGCTCTGTGGAGGCCGCCTTGGCCTGGTAGCCCAGGACACGGGAGCTGTAGGCGCTCTCCGCGCCCGAGGCTTTCAGGGTAGAGGTAACGCTGAGACCGGCGCACACCACGCCGGTCAGTTTGCCGCTGTCCTGCTGCAGCTTCTGCACCCGGTTGGAGATCCGGCTGGCGGTAATTCTGGCGATCACAACATTGAACAGAATCCCCACCAGTCCGATGGCGGTCATCAGGGGGTTGTAGAAAAGCAGCAGCACCAGATAAAAGGCAGCCACGAAAATGTCCAGAAAAATGTTTGCCAGATCGCCGGCGATAAAGTTGTTGACGTTGTCGTTGTTGCCCACCCGGCCCAGGAGGTCGCCGGGGGAGCGCTGGGCAAAGAAGCCCACCGGGAGGCGGAACAGGTGCTCCAGCAATTCCCGGGAGGAGAGCAGCGTCAGTTTGTTCTGCATCTTCAACAGGAGTTTGGCGCTGTATGCCTCCAACAGAAGCCGGAACAGGAGGGTCAGGATGAGAAAACCGATGAACTGGTAAAACCAGGGGACGGCGCCCGCCCCCAGGACCCGGTCCAGAAACACCTGGGAAAAGACGGGTAGGATGAGACCGGGGAGGATCATCAGCAGCCCCAGACACAGCATCTGGGCCAGGGCGCCCTTCTGCCCCCGGATGCGCTGTTTGATCAGAGGAAACAGGGTGTTTTCCCGTTTGGCCTTTTCAAACTGGGGGGTGGGGTGAAAGGTGAGCACCACGCCGGTAAACCCCTCGTCCAGGTCCTCCATGGTCAGCTTGCGCCGGCCCAGGGCCGGGTCGTTGAGGTAGACAAAGGACCCCTTAAAGCCCTCCAGCACCACAAAATGGTTGAAGTTCCAGTGAATCAGACAGGGCATCTCCAGCTGCTTCAAAGCTTCCGGCTCCTTGCGGTAGCCGTGACATTCCAGCCCGAATTTGCGGGCGGCGTACATGATGTTGCGGGCGTTGCAGCCGTCCCGTGATACGCCCGTCTCCACCCGCATCTGCTCCAGCGGCACATATTTGCCCCAATAGGCACAGATCATGGCCAGAGAGGCGGCGCCGCACTCCGTTCCTTCCATTTGAAAGATGGTGGGGGTTTTGCAGTATAATCTGCTCATGAGGCCTCCCCTCCAAACATGGGAAAGACCCAGGCGATGGGGGCGCTCTGTCCCAGCGTGATCTGCACCGAGGCGGAGGAGCCTCCGTACAGGACCTGCTCAGCCCCGGCGGCGCCGGAAAAATAATATCCGCTGGCGGTGGTGCTGTCCTCCCGAAGGGTACAGGTCACCGCCACCACAGGCCCTGCGCTCATCAGCATTTCGATGGTCTGGGCGTCGTTTCCCACCACGGCGGCCATGGACTCGGCGGTGGTGTGGACCCGGTCCACACAGGCCACCTGACCTTCCATCCAGCCGCAGGCATCCCCCACGCCGTCCAGATAGATCACCGCCTCCATGCCGGGTTCCAGCTGAAGGGCGGTTTCCTGACTCACATAGCAGACCACCGACAGCCCGCTGTCACTGTCCGGAGAGATGCGGAACAGGGCTTGATTGGGCACCACATACTCCCCCGGCGCCACCAGATCCTCCCGGATCATGCCGGACTGGTCCGCCGGTACCACAACGGTCTGTCCGGTGGAAGTCAGGATCTCCGCCACCGGCGTTCCTGCCTCTACACAGTCGCCGCTGTGCACCAGAAGGGAGGACACCTCTCCGGCCGCTGTATTGTACAGGGAGTTGGCGCCATAGTCATAGGTCAAAAAGCCGTATGTATCCACCGTTGTGGGGATGCGCCCCACAAAAGACCAGATGACCACGCTGGCCGCAAGGACGGCCGCCGCGGCAATGCCCAGCCAGGACATGGGGCTTGTGAGCTTGAGCATACCATCCAGCCGGTCGGGGGAGCTGAGCCGCTCCAACGCGGTTTTGCGAAATACGCTTGTCATGGGATCATGCACCTCACAGTCCTTGGGCTTCAAAGTATTTCCGGATTTTTTCCAGGGCCCGCTTGAGGGTCACCCGGACATTGACGTCCGTCATCTTCAGGATGCCGGCAATCTCCCCCGAGGTCTTTTTATGGAAATACCGTTCTACAATGATGGTGCGTTCACGCTCAGACAGAATGTTCATGGCAGAGGACAGGGCCCGCCGCTCCTCCTCCAGCAGGATGGCCTGGGCCACAGAGGTGTCCCCGGGCAGTTCCGGGACGTTCTCATCGTCCAGGGACAGGAACTCTTTCTTGTCCCGGTAGTAGTTTTTCAGGCGGTTTTTCATAATGACATAGACCCAGGTCCCCACAGAGGCCTTTTGGGGGTCAAAGCTGTCAAAATTCCGGTAGCAAGCCACAAAGACCTCCTGGGTCAGATCTTCTGCGTCCTGGCGGGATAGCGTATGCTGCTTTACATAGCGGAATACTTTGAGATAATAGTCACGATATACCTGTTCAAAGCTCACCCGATCCACGCTCCCAGTTTCTTCAAATGATCGTTCTATGAAAATACTGGATATTTTGTATATTATTATAGCATTGCCCTTTTTCCATTGCAATGCAGAAACCCACCGATAAGGAAAGGGCCTGCTGTCTGCGATACGCAGACAGCAGGCCCTTGTTCGTCCAGATGGCAATCAGTCGGTTTGGCTGTGTGTCTATCAATATGGGTTTATCCTTCCGGATCAAGGATGGCGTTGGACAAATCAATGGGATGGTCACACTGGTTGTCCACGTCGGTGTCGTTGCCGGAAAACACGGTGCCCGCAAAGTCCAGGGTGATGTCAGTGGGTACGTTCTCCATCAGCACGGCGGTGCCGTTGTTGATGAACTGGTTGTCGTGGTAGCGGCTGTCCGAGGCGGACTGACCGGTGGCGTTGAAGTGGAGGCCTACCTCGTTCTCCATAAAGGTACACTCGGTCACATTGATCCAGGCCTCCCCCTGGGACTGGAAGCCGGTCTTGTAGCCGGTAAAGGAGCAGCCGATGGCCCAGGCCTTGGTGGGGGCGATGATGCCGGTGTTGGTGCCGTCCCCCACGAAATCCATGTCGTAGAAGTAGTTGATCCAGTAGAAGCTGGCGCTGCCGTTCATGGTTATGGAACCCTTGAGGGTGGTGCGGTCCGCCCCCTGGTCGGTGCAGCCGTAGAACTCATAGGAGCGGCTCAGGGTCAGATCCCCCTCGTAGGTCACCGGGGGCAGGTAGATGTACACCAGATCGGAGGGGGCGATGTCCTTGGCGGTCTGATCCAGCAGGGCCTGGAGATCCTCCACGGTGTCCATGGGGGTGTCCTCCCAGTGGTACTCGTGGGTGATGATGGCGGTGACGTGGATGTTCTGGCGGACCCGGATCACGTCCCCGTTTTTCATCTGAACGGTCCAGACGATCTGGGACTCCCCGGAATTGCCCGTAAAGTCCAGGGAGCAGATCATGGCGGCGTCGGGGGAGTAGTCCTCGTCATGACGGGGCTCCCCGGCGGTGAGGGGATCGGCGGCATTCTCGTCGGGGACCACCTCCACGGTGACCTGCTCCACCAGAGGCTCAAACTCCGCCCAGGCGTCGGCGCCGGTGGCGGCATCGTTGACGTACCAACGGGAGGGCCAGCGGTACTGCTCATCGGGGGAGCCCTGCTGGTAGATGTCGGGGGCGGGGGCGCAGCGGTCGTTGGGCCAGGCCACCAGCAGCTGGTAGGTCTTGTCCCCGCTCTCGTAGTACACCTCGCCCAGCGCGTCAAATTCCTGGGGCTCATAGGGCCGGTTGAAGTACCAGACTGCTCCGCCCACGGCGGCGGCCACCACCAGGACCAGCAGGCCCACCAGCAGCTTTTTCAGCAGGGGGGTGGCGGTTTTTGCCTGCTTCCGGTGGTGGATATCCTTCGCGCAGTGGGGACAGAAGGCGGCGTTTTCCGGCAGGTCCGCGCCGCAGTGGGGGCATTTGTGTTCCATGGTGGGATTCTCCTTTACTCAAAGGTGGCCTGGGACAGATCCAGGGGTTGGTCGCAGAGGTTGAGGATGCTTTGGGCGTTGGCCCGGAAGACGGAGCCCTGGAAGTTGAGGGTTATGTCGGTGGGTACGTTGTCCAGCCGCACCGCCACATCGTTGCCAAAAAAGCGGTTGTCGTTGTACATGGAGTGGTTGGCGTAGTCTCCCGTGCTGTCGAAGTGGAAGCCGATGCCGTTGCTTTGGAAGGAGCAGCCGATGACGTTGACCCAGCTGGTGCCGTAGGCATAAACCCCGGTGTCCCAGCCGGTGAAGGTGCAGTTGGTGGCCCGGAAGGGAGCGGAGCCGGAGAGACCGGTGCCGCTGCCCCTCCCCACAAAATCGATGTCCTGGAGATAGGCAATCTCGCCGTCGGGGGCCACCACCTGAACAGGGCCGGTGAAGGTGGTGCGGTTTCCGCCTTCGTCAGCGGAGCCGTACAGGTTCAGGCTCCGGTCCCGGATGGTGATCCCACCCTCATAGGTCACCGGGGGCAGGTGGAGGTTGATCACCGCCACCGGGTCGTTCGCCTGGCCGCCGATGGTGTCGATGAGGGCCTGGAGCTCCTCAGCCGTGTCCATGGGGTAGTCCTCCGGGTGGTAGTCATATACCGGGATGGGAACCACCTCATAGGTCTGCCGGAGGTAAATGGTGTCTCCGTTTTTCATTTGGAAGGTCCATACCAACTCTGCCGTGCCGCTTTCCCCGGTGAAGTCGATGAGGGAGATAAGGGGGCACTCAGGCGCTCCCTCGTTGTAGGCGGGCTGGGAGCACAGGTAGGGGGAGGAGCTGTCCTCCTGACCGATGAAGGCCGCGCTGACCTCCTCCACCTCCGCCAGGAAGGCGTCGGAGACGTCGTTGCCGGTGCTGTCGTTGATAAACAGCCGGGAGGGCACCCGGTACTGGCCCTCCGGCTCCCCCGGAATGGTCATCTCCGGCACGGGGGTGTAGCGGTCCGCGTGCTGGGTGAGCAGGAGCTGATAGTCCCCGTAGCGGACCTCCCCATAGCCGTCGTAGGTCTTGGGGGCGAAGGCCAGCCACAGCCCGAACCCCACGGCGGCCAGCACCGCCAGAGCCAGCAGTCCAAGCAGCAGTTTTTTCAGCAGGGGAGTGGCGGTTTTCGCCTGTTTTCGGGGATGAATGTCGGTGGCGCAGTGGGGGCAGAAGGAGGACTCCGCCGGCAAAGGCGCGCCGCAGTGGGGGCATTTGTGCGCCATGACTTATCCTCCGTTCCCCTGGTAATCCAGCATGGTGTAGCCCAGCAGGTTGTAGTCCCGGTCCAGCAGCAGGTAGCACATCCACCGGCCCTCATTGGGCAGGAACTCCTCCAGCCGCTGGATCTCCCGGCACTGGCGCCCCGGCTCCGGGCCGTGGAGGGTGTGCCACAGGGCGTAGATCTGGGCGTCGTCCTCCCGCAGCACCGGACCACGGCCGGTGTTGTAACCGTTTAAGAACCACACCGCCCCGGAGGACTCGATCTCCTCCGGCGGGATGTAGGTGGAGAAATCCTCCTCCCAATTGCCCTCAAAGGCGGCCAGCTCCGCCTCGTAGAGGTGGGTGAAGTCGTAGTCGCAGTTCACCACGTCCATCTGCCACTTGCCGCCCCCCAGGTTGGTGGGGGAGCCGATGAAATAGCCCATCAGGTGGGTGTTGTCGTCAAAGATCATCAGAGCCACCCGATTATTGGAGTCGCTGCCGGCGTTGTACATCCCCCGTTCCCCCACGGCGTTCTGGGCGCCCCGGGAGGACACCAGAGTGGCCATCTGGAAGCTGTCCACCAGATAGTCGTCGATGTTGTCGCTGGTCTTGATGGTGGTGCGGAAGTCGATGCAGGTGAGGGTGGGGAAGAACTCCTCCAGATATTCGGGAGTGGCCGTCACCATGCCGTCCTCGTCCTCCTGAAAGACCACCGGTGTGGTCTTCCCGGCGGGGAGACCGGTGGGATGCTCATGGAGCAGCGCCCAGCCCACCAGGGCGGCCGCCGCCACGATGGCCAGAGCCAGCACCCATTTCAGACCCTTCCGCCACATATGGATGGGGACGGGGGCCGCCTCCCGGGTGCGGATGCTCTGGGCGCAGTGGGGGCAGAAGGAGGACTCCTCCGGGAGAACTGCGCCGCAGTGGGGGCATTTGTGTTCCATAGGGATCATCTCTTTCATGTAAAGGTAGCGCCTCCGGTATCAATGGCATGGTTGTTGGGGTTGAGGATGGTCGCCACGTTGCTGTCAAACAGGCAGAACTTAAAGTCAATGGTCCTGAGGCCGGGCACCCGCAAAAGGTCCACCGCCACCGTGTTGTTCCGGAAGGTGTTGTTGGTAAAGTCAGTGTAATTGCAGTAAGTTCCGCCGCTGTCGAAGCGGAAGCCGATGTCGTTGTCGGTAAAGAGGCAGTCTTTTGGGTTGGCCCAGGCCTCCCCGCCCACCAGCAGGCCGATCTCCCAGCCGGTGAAGGAGCAGTCCAGCACCCGGTACTGGGCGGCCACGGTGAGGCCGGTGCCGGTGCTGTTCCCCACAAAGTCGATGTGTTCGATGTCGCACAGAGGGTCCTCCTCCGGCGCAAGCACCACCGGCCCTAAGAAGGTGGTGCGCCGGCCCTGCCCGTCGGTGGAGCCGGAGAGGTTGATCCCCCGCCGGTCAATGGTGAGGCCTCCCTCATAGGTCACCGGCGGCAGGTGGATCCGCACCACCGTGGGCAGGGGGACCTCCGCCTGAATCTGATCCACCAGGGCCTGGAGGTCCTCAATGGTGTCCATGGGGTAGTCCTCCGGGTAGTAGTGGGCGGTGTCCACCCTCTGGAAGTCGATCTTCTGGCGGAGGAAGATGGTGTCCCCGTTTTTCATGGTGATGGTCCACTCTACCTCCACCGGCCCCTGACTGCGGCCGGTAAAATCCAGGGTGGTCAGGGCCAGGCCGTCATAGGGGTCATTGGGGTCTATGGGCAGGGAGCAGACCACCGGGGAAGGGCTGTCCGGCGGCTGGATCACCCGGGTCTGGAACTGATCCATCTGGTTGAAAAAGGCCCGTCCCGCGTCCTGGCCGGAGTCCACATGGGCGACAAACAGCCGGGAGACCCGGTCGTAGACCCCGCCCTCCTCCACCTGCATGGTGTGGGCCGCCTCGGGAGTGGCGTCGGTTTGACAGGTGAGGAACAGGTAGTAGTCGTTGCCGTTCAGGCTGTAGGTCAGCTCCCCCCAGGCCTCATATACGTTGGGGGCAAGGGCGTCATACACCAGCCAGCCCGCCCAGCCAAAGACGGCCAGCACCAGCAGCAGGAGAGTCCGCTTCAAAGGCTTCAGCCACCGGCGGACGGGTGTGTCCACCTCATGTCGGGTGCGGAGGTTTTGGGCGCAGTGGGGGCAGAAGGAGGCTTCCGCCGGAAGGGGCGTGCCGCAGTGGGGGCAGCGTAAATTCATAGCACTCGCCTCCCTCAGTCAAAGGTGGCCCGGGTGAGGTCGGTGGGGTGGTCGGCGGGGTTGGAGAGGTTCAGGCCGTTGCCGGAGAAGGCGCAGCCGTTGAAGTAGAAGGTCTTGGCCCCGGGCACCCGGAGCAGCTCCACGGCAGTGCCGTTGTTCCGAAAGGTGTTGCCCTCCAGCATGGTGCCGTTGACGTAGTCCCCCACGCTGTCAAAGCGGAAGCCCACGCCGTTGTCCTCAAACCAGCACCCGGTGGGGTCGGCCCAGTCGTCTCCGCCCACCAGCAGGCCGGTGTCCCAGCCGGTGAAGAGGCAGTCCTGCACCCGGCCGTCGGCCTCCACGGTGAGGCCGGTGCCCGAGCCGCTGCCCCGGAAGTCGATGTTCTGAATGAAGCACTGGGGGCCCCGGTCCACGTCCACCGTCACCGGGCCCAGAAAAGCGGTGCGCATCTTCTTGTCATCCACGGTGCCGTACAGGTTGATGGGCCGCCCGGTGATGGTGAGACCCCCTTCGTAGTGGACGGGGGGCAGATTGATCCGTACTACCGTGGGCAGGGGGACCTCCGCCTGGATTTGATCCACCAGGGCCTGGAGATCCTCAATGGTGTCCATGTCGTACTCCTCCGGGGTGTAGTCCACTACATCCACCGGCTCGATCACCATCTTGTGTCGCAGAAGGATGGTGTCCCCGTTTTTCATGCGGATGTCCCACCGAACCTCTGCCTCCCCCCGGCTCTGACCGTCAAAATAGAGCGGCGAGAGGGCCATTCCCTCGGCGGCGGGATCGCCCTGATAGGTGGGCTGCTGCCAGGTGATGGGGGAGGGGTTGTTCTGGGGCTGGACCACCTGGACCTGGATGGTCTCGACCTGCTGGCGGAAGACCTGCCCGGCGTCGGCGCCGGTGTCCACATGGGTCACAAAGAGCTTGGCCGCCCGGTCATAGTCCCAGTCTTCGATGGTCTGGATGGTGTATACCGGCTCCGGGGCGCTGTCGTTGCGGAAGGTGGCCGCTAAATGGTAGTCGTTGCCGTTCAGACGGTAGGTCAGCTCCCCCCAGGCGTCGTATGTGTCGGGGGTAACGACGTCATAGAGCAAAAATGCCGCTGCTGCCAGAGCGGCCAGCACCAGCGGCAGAACGGCCTGCCTCACCGGTTTCAGCCACCGGCGGACGGGCGGCTCCGCCTCCCGGCGGTGGCGGAGGGTTTCCATGCAGTAGGGACAGAAGGAGGCCTCCTGGGGGAGGGGGGCGCCGCAGACAGGGCAGGGCCTGGTCCCGCCGGTCATGTCACAGGACCTCCATCAGCCGCAGCACATTGCGGTAGCGGTGCTGGGGGTTGACGTGGGTACACCGGTCCACAATACGGCCCATTTTGCCCCCCGCCAGCTTCTTGGAGGGGTGCTGGCCGGTGAGCATCACGTTGATGAGCACCCCCAGGGAGTAGATGTCGGTGCGGATGTCCGACTGGGACAGGCCGTACTGCTCCGGGGCGGCAAAGCCGGTGGTGCCCAGGATCTGGGTGTCATTGTCATGTTCCGGTTTATGTAAACGGGCGGCGTCAAAGTCGATGAGCACCGCCTCGTCTCCCCGGAGGATGATGTTTTCCGGCTTCACGTCCCGGTGGACGGCGCCGATGGAGTGGAGAACCCACAGGGCCTTGCACACCTGCCGGACGATCTTTCGGGTCTCCTCCGGTGAAAAGAGGGCCTCCTGCAGCAGGAAGCCCATGGTGTCGCCCTCCACAAATTCCTCCAGCGCCAGGACCTTGCTTCCCTCCACCGCCACCTCGTACACGGTGGGCAGGTTGGGACAGGTGTAGTCCAGCAGCTTTTGATAGACTTCCGGATTGCCGGTAAACCGGCGCAGTACCAGCCGTTTGCCGGTGGCCTTGTGTCGGATGAGTTTTACACTGCCCCGGGGACTTTCCTTTAAAATCCGGACCAGATCATACTCCTCCTGAAGCGCATTGGTAAGCCAGGTATAAATAGAAATCACCCCTGAAAAACCTTGTACACTATGCAGTGGGCATATTGTATCCAGGTACAAATTGTTGTAAATTTAGTATAAACGATTTCCATTTGAAAGTAAAGGGAGTGATAGGATTGGAAAATAAGACCACGGGCGATCTGAGCCATGATCTGATGAGCGAGGCCAACATTGACTCTTATCTCCACGACAATCAGCCCTTCTTTGCCAACCAGAGCATTGCGGAGCTGCTGGCGGAGTTATATGAGAAGAAGGACTTTTCCAAGGCGGCCCTGGCCCGGAGGGCGGGGATGAGCGAGGTCTATCTCCACCAGGTTTTTGCCGGCCGGCGCAATCCCTCCCGGGACCGGCTGCTCTGCCTGTGCGTGGGGCTGGAGACCACCCTGGAGGAGGCCCAGCGGCTGCTTAAGCAGGCTGGCTACGCCCCCCTCTATCCCCGGCTGAAGCGGGATGCCATCATCAGTTTCGGCATCGTACATCACATGGAGCTGGGAGAGATCAACGACAAGCTGTTTTCGGAAAATGAAAAGACCCTGTATTGATGCGGTCCACCAAATGAGAGGAGCAGATCACATGAGATTCATTGGAAAAAAGATCTGCGCCGGGGCGCTGGCCCTGGCGCTGTCTGTGTCCCTGCTGCCCGGGGCGGCCCTGGCGGCGGAGAGCCTGGATAACTTTCAGAAGGTCAATACTTACACCGCCGGAACCTTTACCGACGTGGCAGCCGACAGCTGGTATGCCGGCAGCGTGAAGGACGCCTATGAGCTGGACCTGGTGAAGGGGAGCAGCGCTACCACCTTCTCTCCTACTCAGAACATCACCATCGGCTCCGCCCTGGCTTTGTCCTGCCGCCTGCACAGCATCTACCACACCGGCAAGGCCGACTTCCAGCAGGGGGAGCCCTGGTACCAGGTGTATGTGGACTACGCCATTTCAAACGATATCATCGCCAGTGACGAGTTTACCGATTATAACGCCAACGCCACCCGCCGCCAGTTCGCCGGCATCCTGGCCAAGTCTCTGCCCTCTGACGCGCTGAAGGTCATCAACCAGATTGAGCCGGGGGACATCCCCGATGTGGATATTGGCTCCTCCTATGGGGCGCTCATCTATTTCCTGTACGGGGCGGGCATCCTCACCGGCAGCGACAAGTACGGCACTTTCCAGCCGGAGACGCCCATTGACCGGGCCTCGGTGGCCGCCATCATCTCCCGCATGGCTCTGCCCGAACAGCGCAAGCAGCTGACCCTGGAGGAGAAGGAGCCGGAGCCCAACCCCGGCACCCCGACGCTCACCCCCGGACAGCTGAGCAGCCTGAAGAATGACATCGACAAGGCTGGTGAGGCCATTGCCGGCGGACAGAGATCGGCCAAGATCGTGGAGGACTCTTCCATGCCCAATCTGGTGGGTCCCACATCCACCCTTTTGATCATGACCAATGGTGTGACGGCTGTGGGATTTTTGGATCTGGCCCGGGATGTGCTGAAGAATGTGGATGCCATTCCCATCTCCTATGACGGATACACCAGCCTCCAGGAGCTGATCAAAGTGACCCGGGATGACCTGTGGAATGAGTGCAGCGGGCACCAGAACAAGATCAACAAATATACCTGGAGTCTCTATTTTGATCAGGGCTGCGCGTCCATGGACAAAGCTGAGAGGCGGATCGCCGCCATACAGGAGATTATTGCCACCCTGGGATAACAAGCCCGCAAGTCAATGACAAGGAGGAACTGAGATGAAACGCAAACTGCTGAGCCTGCTGATGGCCCTTGCCCTCATGGTGGGCCTGATGCCGGCGGCACTGGCGGCAGACAACATGGACCACTTTAAAAAGGTCAACGACTATCCCGCAGGGAAATTTACCGACGTGGCCGCCTCCAGCTGGTACGCCGAGAGTGTGCAGAAGGCCTACGAACTGGATCTGGTGAAGGGAAGCAGCGGCAATACCTTCTCTCCCACCCAGAATCTGACCATCAGCTCCACCCTGGCGCTGGCCTGCCGCCTGCACAGCATCTACCACACCGGCAAGGCCGACTTCCAGCAGGGTGAGCCCTGGTATCAGGTGTATGTGGACTACGCGGTGGAAAACGGCATCATCACCGCCGGCCAGTTCACCGACTACAACGCCAACGCCACCCGCCGCCAGTTTGCCGGCATCCTGGTGAAGGCCCTGCCCGCCGAGGAACTGGAGGCCATCAACACCATCGAGAACGGGGACATCCCCGACCTGGCCGCCGGGTCCGCCAACTATGAGGATATCTACACCCTTTACCGGGCGGGCATTCTCACCGGCAGCGACAAGTACGGCACCTTCCTGCCTGAGACTCCCATTGACCGCGCCTCGGTGGCCACCATCGTCTCCCGTATGGCGCTGCCCGACCAGCGCCGCCAGGTGACCCTGGAGGAGAAGCCGGTGACCATTACCGCCATCACCCTGGATAAGACCACCCTGGCCATTCAGCAGGGTGAGAGCGGCAAGCTTACCGCCTCCGTTACCCCCGCCAACTCCACTGAGGCTCTGACCTGGACCAGCTCCAACAAGAGCGTGGCCACCGTGGCCGCCGATGGCACCGTGACCGCTGTGGCCCCCGGCACCGCCGTGATTACCGCCGCCGCGTCCAGCGGCGTCAAGGCCACCTGCACCGTCACCGTGTCCAAGCGGGCCCTGTCCACCCAGCCCCTCTATGAGGACTCCAATGTCAGCATCAAGTTCTCCAAGGTTCAGAAGAGCAGATATGACGCCGGCGAGGCCGAGCTCTATCTGAATGTGACCAACAAGACGGGGAGCACCATCACCGTTCAGGCCGACGCGGTGAGCCTCAACGGCTACACCTTCAACGACCTGGTCATGAGCGACGACGTGTCGGCCAATTCCACCGGCACCGTCAAGGTCACCATCCAGAACTACGATTCCTCCCTGGTGAACCTGAACAGCGTCCAGACCGTGGGCGGACAGTTCCGGGTGATCCTGGGCGGCGTGGGCAGCGGCTCCAAGACCACCTATGCCCGCTTTGACGCCACCAACCTGTACACCGGCAAGACCGACGACACCATCCCTGCCGTCAGCGGCAAGGAGAAGCTGTACAGCGACGAAAATGTGGAATTCTACTACGGCAAGACCCAGAAGTACCCCTACTCTGACGACGGCAGCGAGATCGAGGTCTACCTGCTGGTCCGCAACAAGAGCGACATCACCGTGCTGATCCAGAACGACACCGTGGTCATCGACGGCAGAAGCTACAACCGCACCACCATGTCCCACCCCGTCCTGGCCCACTCCACCGGCTATGTGAAGGTCACCGTGAGAGAGTACAGCGGCCCCACTCCCTCCACCGTCACCACTGTGGGCGGCGACTTCCGCGTCATTGACGATCTGGGCGACCGGGGTACCTACACCATTACCCTGGGCGGCGGCTCCAGCGGCGGCTGGGAAGGCGGCGGCACTACCGACCCCGATCCTGATCCCGGCACCGATCCTGACCCCGGAGACAGCGACGGCAAGATTACCTACACCGACGCCAAGAATCTGAACAAGTATGCCGACAGCGCCACAAAGGCCATTAACAACGGCCTGGATTGCCTCAATAACGCGCTGAAGACCAGAGTGCCCGCCCAGCAGATGCTCTATCTGAAGCAGGCCATCTCCTACGGCCAGTCGGCCGCCCGCAGCATCAAGCAGGCGGTGGATCTGCTGGACAACCGGGTGGATCTGGAGCTGACCAACGGCAGCACCGAGCAGGAGTATGTCAGAGAGCTCTATGACCTTCTGTGTGAGCTGGATGACATCACCGTCACCGAGGATAACATTATGGAGGCCCATGAGGCCATCTCCGATATCCTGTGGAGCGCCAGCGCCAAGGCCCTGGGCTTCCAGAACCGCACCGTCAAGCTCATTGGCGCGTTTGCCTGATTTGCGATAATAAAGAAGCCCGGCTCCTTTTGGGAGCCGGGCTTCTTTGTGCTGTAGGGAATGTGTTGTATGGAATCAGATGGTGGCGCCGTAGTCCACCACCAGGGTCTCGCCGTTGATGGCCTTGGACTCGTCGCTGGCGAAGAAGAGGATGGCGTTGGCCTGATCCTCGGGCTGGGTGCGGGGCAGGGAGCCGTCAAAGTGCTTGCCGCACAGGTGGCAGAACTCGTTGTCGAAGGTGGCCAGATTGGCGGGATCAAAGATGTCGGTCTGGGTGGGGCCGGGGCAGACGGCGTTGACCCGGATGCCCTTGCCGGCGAACTGGATGGCCACGTTCTTGGTCATGCCGATGACGGCCATCTTGGCGGCGGTGTAGGACACACCGGCGTTGGAGCGGGTGGCGCCGATGGAGGAGATGTTGACAATGGAGCCGGAACCGGCGGGAGCCATATACCGCAGAGCCTCCCGCATCATGTAGTACACAGAGGTCTGATCCACGGCGATGACCTTGTTCCACAGCTCCTCGTCGCAGTTGGTGATGGACATATTCTTGTCGTCGATACCGGCGTTGTTCACCAGGATATCCACCCGGCCGAAGGTCTCCACGCAGGTATCCACCAGACGGCGGCAGTCAGCGGCCACGCTGACATCGGTGGACACGGAGATGGCCTTCACACCCAGAGAGGCGGCGTACTCCTCCACTTCCTTCAGCTTGTCCAGCCGGCGGGCAGCCAGCACCAGGTTGGCGCCCTCACGGGCAAAGAGCTCGGCAGTAGCCTTGCCGATACCGGCGTTGGCGCCGGTGATGATAGCGACTTTTCCTTCCAGACGTTTCATGTGGTTGTTCATCCTTTCTATGTTGTGGGCGGCCCTGCCGCCGTTAATCAGAACAGACCTGAGTCATACAAAATAGGTATAGAGAAAGTCCCCTCTGTTCCGCTGTGATACCTTTAGTATAGCGGAACAGAGGGGACTTTCAAAATGCCCCTTGCGGCGCAGCATTATGCTTTTGAAGTTATACCTGCGGCGGCCATCCGCACCTTCTCCTGCACCAGCAAGTCGATGGCAAACTGGATGAAGGCGTTGGCTGCGTCGGTGAGGGGATAACCCTTGTGGTAGGACACCCCCAGGCTGGCGGGAGGGACCCCCTCCTCCAGGGGAATGACCAGAATAGGGCTGTCGGGGAAGAGGGCCCGCAGCCGCAGCATCTGGGATACCGGCATCACGGCCACCCCGGCCTTTTGTTCCAGCAGGCGGTAGACCAGGCTGGTGCTCTCCACCTCGTAGGCCAGGGTGGGTTCAAAACCCCGGGCCCGGCAGATGGAGCGGAGGGTTTTGGCGTCTAGCCGGGAGGCGTCGCAGATCAGAGGCTGACAGGCCAGCGCCTTTAGCTCCACCACGGTTTCCTTTGCCAGGGGGTGGTCCCGGTGGACAAACAGGCCGTAGTCCATCTCCCCCAGCAGGCGGAAGGTGAGCAGATTGTGGTTGAGGGGGTAGGGGGTGACCGCCAGGGTGAGGGTGCGCTCCACCAGCTGCTGGGCCAGCCGGGAGGCGTCCCCCTGGTACTGGCGGATGCCGATCTCCGGGTGGGCCCGGGAGAAGGGCTGGAGGATGTCGGGGAGAAAGCCGTCGATGGAGCAGCCCAGAGAGAGGATATTCTGGTTGTTTTCATATAACCGCTGTACCGTCTGGATGCAGGCGTTCAGCTCCCCGAAGGCGTTCTCCACCCCGGAGAGAAAGATCCGGCCATATTCGTTGAGCACCACCTTGCCCTTCCGGTGCTCAAAGAGGGGGACCCCCAGCTCCCCCTCCAGCCGGGCAATGGAGCGGCTCAGGTTGGGCTGGGTGACAAACAGCTCCCGGGCCGCCTGGGAGATATTTCCCGTGCGGGCCACGGTGCGGAAGTAGTTGAGTTGGGAAAACTCCATTGACTCACGCCCTTTCCCCCGTATTATACCGGATTCCGGCAAAAAAGGAAAGAAATCATCCCGGGCCGACCCGGTCACTCCACTATTTACACCGGCGGGTTTTGGGAGTACAATAACCTTGTAGAAAATGCACAAGGAGGTGCCCCATGAAACTGACCTTTTTCGGCGCAGCCCGTGCCGTGACCGGCAGCTGCCACTGTGTGGAGTGCGGCGGGAAGAAGATCCTGGTGGACTGCGGCCTGCAGCAGGGCAGGGACGAGCGGGACAACCAGGAGCTGGACTTCAACGCCGGGTACATCGACGCGGTGGTGGTCACCCACGCCCACATCGACCACTCCGGCCGCATCCCCCTGCTGGTGAAGCAGGGCTTTGAAGGCAACATCTACTGCACCCGTCTCACGGGGCAGCTGCTGAGCATTATGCTGCGGGACTCGGCCCACATCCAGGAGAGCGACGCCCAGTGGCAGAACCAGAAGGGCAAGCGCGCCGGGGCCGAGCCGGTGGAGCCCCTGTACACCGTGGCCGATGCCGAGGCCGCCATCAAGCACATCGTCACCTGTGAGTACGGCACCCGCCTCCAGATCGAGGACGGGGTGAAGGTGCGCTTTGTGGACGCGGGCCACCTGTTGGGCTCGGCCAGCGTGGAAATGTGGCTCACCGAAGGGGAGGAGACCCGGAAGGTGGTCTTCTCCGGCGATATCGGCAACCGGGACCAGCCCATTATCAGGGACCCGGAGTACATCCGGGAGGCCGACTATGTTTTGACGGAAAGTACTTACGGCGACCGGCTCCACGACATGAGCGAGAAGCCGGACTACACCGGCGACCTGGCCGCCATCATTGACGAGACCCTGGGCAAGGGGGGCAACGTGATTATCCCATCCTTCGCCGTGGGCCGCACCCAGGAGCTGCTGTATTTCATCCGGGAGATGAAGGAGCAGGGGCTGGTGAAGAGCGTGCCCAACTTCCAGGTGGTGGTGGACTCCCCCCTAGCGGGCGAGGCCACCCGCATCTTCTCCGGCGACCTCCACGGCTATCTGGACGAGGAGGCCATCGCCGCCCTGAAGGGAGGGGCCCTGTTCCAGTTCCCCGGCCTCACCATCACCGAGTCCAGCGAGGAGTCCCGGGCCCTTAATCAGGACAAGACCCCCCGGGTTATCATCTCTGCCTCCGGTATGTGCGATGCCGGCCGGATCCGCCACCATCTGAAACATAACCTGTGGCGGCCCGAGTGTACCGTAGTCTTTGTGGGCTTCCAGGCCGAGGGCAGCCTGGGCCGCCGGCTCATCAACGGGGTCACGTCGGTAAAGCTCTTCGGCGAGGAGATCGCCGTCCGGGCCAAAATCGTCAACTTCCACGGCCTCAGCTCCCACGCCGACAAGGACGGCCTGCTGCGGTGGATCGAGAGCTATAACCCCAAGCCCCGGCAGGTCTTTGTGGTCCACGGCGACGCGGAGGTCACCGAGATCTACGCCAACACCCTGCGCCAGATGGGGCTGGCCGCCCACGCCCCCAACTATGAGGAGGTCTACGACCTGCTGTCCAACAAGATGCTGGCTCCTGGCCTGCCGCCGGAGCAGAAGCCCGCAGCCACCCCCGGTGCCTCTCCCGCCTACCAGCGGCTGGAGGAAGTGGGCCGCAAGCTGATGGAGGTCATCTCCCACAACAAGGGGGGCACCAACAAGGATCTGGGCAAGTTTGCCGACCAGCTGCGTGCCCTCATCGAGAAGTGGGACCGCTGAACCCCATAACAAAGGGCCTGTTGCAAAATAGCTGTTTTGCACAAACCTGTCATTGCGAGCCAGTGCGCACACTGGCGTGGCAATCCGTTTCCCCGGCAAAAGGGGCGGATTCCCACGAAAAACGGC
>NZ_NFHA01000031.1:0-34861 GCF_002159225.1 Flavonifractor sp. An91
TTGGAACCTTTCTTGAGCCATCTTGTGGTAGGAGATGATCACCAATCCACAGCATCCCTTACAGTGTAGCACAGCCCTTGGAGAGGGGCTTTAATAACTACTACTCTATAATACAAGGAATTGATGGAAATGAAACTTCGAAATGCGATTGCCCTTATGATGGTCATGCTGATTATGACAGCCTTGGCCGCATGCGTTCCTGCGGAGATTACGGAGCAGACCTTGCAGCCTCAGCAGACGGAGAAGATTACGGACAGCCGTCCGGACACAGACCGCAGCGGCAATCCTATCACTCTGCCGGAGCAGGTGGACAGCATTATCTCCATGGCGCCCTCTGCCACGCAGACCCTTCTGGATCTGGGCTTGAAGGACAAGCTTGTCGCTGTGGATACCTATTCTGCCATGTATTTTGGTCTGGAGGATCTGCCCACCTTTGACATGATGGAGCCGGATACGGAGCAAATGGCTGTTCTTGGTGCTGATCTGATCTTTACCACCGGTATGAGCGCCTCCGACGGTGTGGATCCCTTTAAACCCCTGCGAGATATCGGTGTCTGTGTGGCGGACATTCCATCTGCCTCCAGTATCGACACCATGCTGGAGGACACCCGGTTCATTGCCGCTTGCGTGGGCGCACAAGAGACGTGCGAGGAACTGATTGCACAGTTCCAGAAGGAACTGGAGCAGTTGTCTGATATCGGCGCAGGTATCCAGAATAAAAAGCGTGTGGTGGTCGAAATTGCCTGTGCACCCGATATCTACACTGCAGGCAGCGGCACCTTTATGAACGAGATGCTGACAACGATTGGTGCAGAGAATATTTTTGGCGACCAGGAGGGCTACCTTGCTGTGACAGAGGAAGCAGTCATTACCCTAAATCCAGATGTGATTTTGACCATGGTGGACTATGTGGAGGATCCTGTGGCGGAGATTTTGGGTCGGACCGGCTGGGAGCATGTCGCCGCCGTGGCCAACGGGGACGTGTATCTGGTCAATACCAATGCGGTATCCCTGCCCAATCTCCACGTTATTGATGGCATGAAACAGATGGCCAAAATGATTTATCCCGACGCATATACCGGGATCGAAGATCCCTTTGCCGCGGGAGAGGCGGCATGAAGCGGACGGTCAAAATCCTATTTGCTGTCGCCATAACGCTGCTCGTTTTGGTGGGTAGCATCGCCGTCGGTTCTGTGAATCTCACCCCTGGGCAGGTGGCGGAGATTTTAATGGCCAAGTTGTCCGGCAAGTCTGGTACCATTGACCCCAACCTCAGCGCAATCGTATGGGGAATGCGCTTTCCGAGGGCGGTGCTGGCCTTTCTGACCGGCGCGGCTCTGTCCGCCAGCGGTACCGTCATGCAGTCCATTTTGAAAAATCCGCTGGCGTCCTCCTATACCCTGGGCGTTTCCTCCGGCGCCAGCCTCTGCGCAGCTCTGGTGATGGTCACAGGCGTTACGTTCCCGCTTCTGGGGAGCCTGTTCACCCTGCCGGCAGCGGGCTTTTCCGGGGGGCTGGCCACGGTGTTTCTGGCCCTGGCCTTTGCCGCCCGGCTGGACGGCAAGATGGAGAATCAGACGGTCATCCTGGTGGGTATGGTGTTCTCTCTCTTTGTCAACGCCATTCTGACGCTGATCACCGCTCTGTCCCGGGAGCACCTGCAGCAGATGGTCTTCTGGCAGATGGGCGGCTTCACTGGCCGGAACTGGTCCCATGTGGCAGTGATGTTCCCGGTTCTGGTCATCTCCATGCTGGTATTGCAGCGCTTTACTCCGGAGATGGATATCATGAGCTTTGGAGAGGAGCAGGCCATGTCCATCGGCGTGGATCTCAAGCGGATCAAACTCCTTTTGATCGGCATTGCCGCCCTGCTGACCGGCACGGCGGTGTCGCTGGTGGGTGTTATTGGTTTTGTGGATCTGATCGCGCCCCATGTTGTGCGGCGGATCTTCGGTTCCTCCCACCGTCTAGTGCTGCCCTTGTCCGCTTTGTTCGGCGGCACATTTCTGATGTTGGCGGAGTTGATTTCCCGCACGGTGATGGCGCCCACGATTATTCCTGTAGGGGCCGTGACGGCACTGGTAGGCGCTCCCTTCTTCGCACTGGTGTTCTTCCGCGGCAGAAAGCTGAAATGAGGTGGAGTTTCCATGCTGCATCTGAAAAATATTTGTGCCGGATATGGAAACGGAGACATTCTGCACGATATTACCTTTGATTTGCCTCTGGGACAAAATCTGTGCATTCTGGGGCCAAACGGCTGCGGGAAAAGCACATTGCTGCGTACCATCTCCGGGCTTCTGGACAGTCGCGGGGAACTGACCCTGGATGGGAAGCCGGTGGCCGCCATGCGCCGGCCGGAGATTGCGTCTCACATGGCCATGATGAGCCAAATGAGCACCGTCTATTTTTCCTTTTCTGTCTATGAAACAGTGATGATGGGCCGGTATCAGAAGCTGCGCCGGGGGCTTTTTGCATCCCCTTCCAGAGAGGACAAGCAGTGTGTGGAGCAGTACTTGCGGGCCACCGGGTTGGAGTCACTGAAGGAGTGTCAGATCTCCGAACTGTCGGGCGGTCAGCTCCAGCGGGTATTTTTGGCCCGGACGCTGGCCCAGGAACCGGAGATCATTTTACTGGATGAACCCACCAACCACCTGGATCTGAAGCATCAGACAGAACTGGTAAGCTATCTTAAAAACTGGTCTCAGGAAAAAGGACGGACGGTCATCGGAGTACTCCATGACATCAATCTTTCTCTGATGCTTTCTGATCAGCTTCTGTTTTTGAAAAATGGTTCTGTGGCAGGGATGGGGCCTGCCAATATGGTTCTGACAAGAGCGTTTCTCCATGAGGTTTATGATATGGATGTAGCCTCATATATGATGGCCTCCCTCAAGCGTTGGGAGCAGGTATCTTAACGGTATTCGGACATACAGAAAAGCACATGGCCTGTCCCTGCGTCGGGTACAGGCCATGTGCTTTTTCTATTTTTCCCAGGGCGTGTACAAACAATAGGCCGGACAGAGCTCACCCATATAGATCCATACATTTTCACCCATTTCGATGGGCTCCCGGAAAACCAGGTTGGGAACCATCAGCTTCAAGGTGGTGCGTTTGAGCCCCTTGATGTTTTCCCCCTCCTGAGTGGGAGCCTTGCTGAAATCCTCGATCCGCTGGGCCAGATCGCTGATTCCCAGCTCCCGGGAGAGTCGGGGGATCACCTCATCCTTTACGGCGTATACCACATGATCCGGATTTTCAAACCAGGTTCGACTTATCATAACGCTTGCCTCCTGTCAGTTGGTTTTTTGCGCCAGTTTTTTGATCTCGCCATACTTGCCGATGATATAGTCATAACCCTCCCTGCGATGGGGAATCAAGCAGCCGCTGCAATCCTTAATCCCCCCGGCAATATAGGTGAAGTTTCCGCCGCATTTGTCTCCCAGTGCATGCAGCGGGCAGTAGCAGAACAGGCAGTTAAAGTTTTCCGGGTCATTGGTGGGGTGGAAGGGGAAGTATTCGCATTTGCTGTTGGAAAAGAACTGAAAGTGCTTTTCGGACGTCGATGATTCCATACCGCTTCTCCTTTCATTTTACTGATTGACACATCACTCATGTGATACCCTGACCGGCGGTGAAACAGAAAAAGGAGGTGCCCGGACGGCACCTCCTTCTGACAAAAACACGCTGGCCCTAACAAGAAGGCCAGCGAGCAAAGCAACGTATACAACGGAGGACACGCCCGCTGTTTCCCCCTGCATCCTGCCATGGTGCAAGTCTCCTGACTTACGTTATGAGAGCTTGGCTCTCTGCGTCCATTTCCTACCTTCTCACAGGGTCGTTCCCTGCAATGGCGGACTTTCGTCCAGACGGCATACGCCGCTTCGGAATGGCCTCACGTACACAGTGCCGGTCGCGCGGGACTTGGATATCCCATTCGTTTTAGCTGCTGCCTGATCCTTGTCGGCAGGATCGTTACAGCAAACAGCCACACCATGCAATAGATACAGTGATATGAAATTTTCAAACCGGCGGCAAACGCCGGGCCTGGAACCAAGAATGAATCTAAATATAGCATAGCACGCCTTATGCAGGTTGTCAAACGCTCTTTAGTTTGTTTAGAAACAGAGTTCCAAGGGCTCCTCTCTGAAGAAATTTAAAAAATAGCAAAAACAGAATAGCATTTTGGTACGGCTTGTGCTATAATGCAAAAGCAACAAGGAAAATTAAATATGAAATCCGGCTTTTGTGGCAAATGCGCGACCCGGCTTTTATGAGCTGGACACGCATCCTTGTTTCTGAACAAGGGAATCAGGTGAGAATCCTGGACATGTTTCGTCCGCGACCCGTCCGTGAAAACGGCGGCAAAGGGGCGATTCTATAGCTGTGATTGTGGAGCAAATCCGTTTTCTGCGAAAGCAGGTCACTGGCGGCTGTAATGGCTTAGCTGGGAAGGCGGCGGATTTGCGTTGGCGGGCATAGCTCCGCCTGGACACATCAGTCAGAAGACCTACTAAGAGCTTACCCCCGGATCTCCGGGGCTGCTCTGACAAAAACGCCTTATGCGGCAGCACGTTTGTGTTGTCGCTTTCACGCAGTGACGACACAGGAGCGGACAGAATTGTCCGCTCCTTTTTTGTCAGGTACGGCCCCGTTCCAAAAGCCCTGTTTTTTAAAAACAGTTTTTATAAAATGGTTTAAAGGAGTGGAGCTTTGTGAAAAAAAGGATTCTTTCGTTTTTCCTGGTGCTGTGCCTGACCCTCGGCCTTCTGCCGTCGGCGGCACTGGCCTCCGGCACGGTGCAGCCGGTGTCTAGCCCCGAGGATTTTGCCGCCATGGATCCAAGTGGGAATTATATTCTGACAAGTGACATTACGGTGTCCGCTCCCTATGGGCAGGCTTTCAGCGGCAGCTTTGATGGCGGAGGGCACAAGGTAACCCTCGCCATCTCCGGCGACAGCAAGCTGGGGCTCTTTTCCGAGTTGTCCTCCGGCGCGACCATCCACAATATCATCACTGACGGTTCGGTCAGTGGTACCGATCAGGTGGGCGGTATCGCGGGCCTCAGCGCCGGTACGATTGAAAACTGCCTGAATACAGCGTCCGTCACCGCCAGCAGCGAGTATGCGGCCGGCATCGCGGGACAGTGTATCGGCGGCAGCATCACCAGCTGCGGCAACACCGGCAGCGTGGCGCTCAGCGGGGGGGAGCGCTACGCCGGCGGTATTGCCGGTCAAATCAAGGCCACAGCCATTACCAACTGCTATAACCAGGGTGAGATTTCCAGCCAACGGAACCGTTCCGGTGCAAACCTGGGCGGTATCGTCGGCTACGCAGGAGATGATTACGGTCGCGGCAGCAGCCTGAACAACTGTTATAGCACTGGTGCCATTACCGTGCAGGAAAAGGCCACCAATTTTGGCGCCATTGCCGGATGGATGTACAATTCCACAGCGGAAAACTGCCATTATCTGGATTCCAGCTGCACCACTGGTATCAACGGCAACAACCAGACGGCTGCTGCTAAAACATCGGAGGAGATGAAGGGTGCGGACTTTGCCACCGTGTTGGGCGAGGGCTTCCGAGTAAAGGCCGGGGAGTATCCGGTTCTGTCCTGGCAGATCTCGACCGCTTCCGCTGTGTTTACCATCGCGCCGTCCGCGGCAGAACTGACCATCCGCAGTGGCGACACCGTCGTGTATTCCTCCAGCCAGGGGGAGACGCGAACCGCCTCCCTGGCCGCCGGCAGCTACACCTACACGGTCAGCTGTGAGGGCTATACATCCCAGAACGGAGCGCTTACCATTTCCGAAGAGCAGGCCAACAGCAGTGCGGAAATCCAGGTAGGTTCCATCACCCTTCAACAGGACGAGAGCCAGTGGGGTACCCTGCGCTTCCAGATTGACGGTGCGGAGGATTACACCATCACCGTGACGCTGGACGGCCAGGAAATGACCGCCGGACAAAACGGAATCTATACCCTGCTTCTGAACAAGACCTATGACTACGTGGTGACGCCGGCATCGGAGCAGGTGGAAGGCGCGCAGGGAAGCATTTCTCTTTCCGAGAGCAAAATTGAGACGGTTTCCCTGAAAACGGTCACCGGCATTGCGGTCAAAACCCAGCCCGCCAAGACGGCCTATTATGTTGGTGACGCACTGGACACTGCCGGCCTTGTAGTGACAGTCAGCTACTCCGACGGCTCCACCGGGGAAGTCTCCGAGGGCTTCACTGTCAGCGGCTTTGATTCCTCGGCAGCCGGGGTAAAGACCGTTATGGTTACCTATTACGGAAGCAGAGCAGAATTCCAGGTTTCCGTAGCAGAAAAACCCTTCCCCAGTACCGTGTTCAACGCTCTGGCCGGGAAAGCCCAGGTGGTATACACCCATAACGACAAGTATCAAGGAGAGCCCGGTCAGGAGTTTGTGGAAGAGGACGGCGTTCTCCGCTCCAACAGCAAGGGGCAGGGCAATTCGCAGGTCACCGTGACCATTACGATTGACGAATCCGTTGCCCAGGGCAGCCTTTCCTTCTGGTACAAGGTGTCGTCCGAGGGTTCCTGGACTATATATGACGGTCTCGTCATCAATAAAGGCTCCAAAGTCGGCGGAGAAATAGACTGGACGAAGCACACCCTGGATGTAAAAGGCGGCGACATGGTCACGCTGACCTATGTCAAGGACTCCAGTGGTGACAAGGGAGACGACTGCGTCTATCTGAGAGACTTTACGCTGGAAACCCAGCATACCGCGACATTTACCCTTAGTCCGGAAAATGCCCAGATGATCCTGAAAGCACAGAACGGCGAAGAAACTATCGAACCTGTCTCCAACAGCAATGGAACAGTGATCTATGCGCTGGCCGACGGCACATATGACTACACGGTATCCTGCTTTGGCTATGCGGAGCGGATGGGGCAGATCACCGTGGACGGCGCTGACGTGAAGCAGGCGGTGACGCTGGATGCCAGCACCCGGCAAGCCGTCACGTTCCAGATTACCCGTCCGGAGGACATTTCCGCGCCGTATACGATCAGCGTCCTCTTCCAGGGGGAACCGGTCGCCCACAGCGGAGACGAGGCCAATGTGTATCAGCTGCCGGCCGGCGAATACACCTACACGATCAGCTGCGAGGGCTGTGAGCCGGCCAGCGGTTCCTTTACGGTGGGAGAGGAACCGGTCACCGTCCCGGTGACCCTGGAACGCCAGTGGACACTTTCCGACTACTTTAAGGCAATTTCCCCTGCCATAACCGCCGAGAACGGCACACGCTACGGCTTTGTCCGGGACAGGGAGCAGGACGGCGGGCTAATATCCGATAACGCCGGAACGAGCAGTTCGTCCGCTGCCATGACCCTCACCTTCTCCCAGGCTGCCCGGCTGGATTTTGCTTATCGGGTGTCTTCGGAAGCGAATTATGACAAATTCACGCTGAAGCATGGGACGGACACGTTGATCACTGCCAGCGGCAATGGGGAATGGACGCAGTTTGCTGTTTCCGTAGCCGCCGGCGACTCCCTGACCTTTCAATATGAAAAGGACAGCGGTGGAAATCAAGGCAGTGATGCGGTTTACCTCAAAAATTTCCGTGTGACCGCTCTGTACCCGCTGACCTATACCGGCCTGCCGGAGGGCGGCGCCTTTACGGTGCGCAATTCCAAGGGAGAGACCGTTGCGCCCCAGAGTGACGGCACCTATCTTCTGCCGGAGGGCGCGTATAAATATACCGCCTCGGCTTTCGGATACGAGACGACCCAGGGCAGCTTTTCGATTCCCGACCAGAGCAGCGTGACCGTCTCTCTGAACAAACTTCCGACTTGCAAGGTGACCTTCCGGATGCCGGAGGGCGCTTCCCTTACGGTAACGCACCCCACCGCCGGCAGCATGGATGCCTTCCGTCAGGGAAATGTGTTTACCCTGCCTGCCGGAGAGACTTACTCTTATGAAGTCACCAAGACGAACTGCCTGCCCAGCCGCGGCAGCTTTACGCTGACGGAGGAACGCACCATCGAAGTGAGCGCCCTGACGGATGCCGGTGAGGGCTGGGACGGCACAGCTGTGACCGAGCCCACGCAGGCAGAAGGCGTCTACCAGATCGGCAGTGCGGCGGAGTTGGCCTGGTTTGCCCAGCAGACAGAGAGCGAAACCGGCCTTAAGGGTCAACTGACTGCCAATATCAATCTCAACGGAAAGCCCTGGACCGGCATCAAGCAATTTGCCGGAACTCTGGACGGCGGCGGGCATGTAATCTCCGGCGTCACCGCGCCGCTCTTTGACTCAGTGGACGCAAATGGAACCGTCAAAAATCTTGTGGTAATGGGCAGCATTACCGACAGCGGTCACCTGGGCGGCATTGTCAGCACGCTTTCGGGAACTGTGGAAAACTGCGCTTTTGAGGGCAGTGTCACGAACTACGGCCCCTCCTATGGTTCTGTCAGTCTGGGCGCCATCGCCGGCCGAGCGCAGAAAGGCAGCAGCATCCGCGGCTGCGCTGTTTCGGCGGAGCTCAAGAACAATACCGCGTCGTATAATACCGCATTGCATACCGGTTTCATTGCCGGCTATGCCTACGGCATCATTGAAAACTGCTACGCCACGGGAAGCGTCTGGGCCGATTCCAGCCGCGATACCAACTCCGCCCTGGGCGGTCTGGTGGGTACCCTGTATGCGGACGGCACGCTGCGAAATACCTATTTTTCCGGCACGGTCACCGGCCCTGAGAATGGCATCGGCCTTGTGATCGGCACCAATGCGGGCACGGTGGAGAATATCTTCTTCCTTCCCAACGGATCCATTCCCGCCGTTGCCGACAATACCGCGTCCACTGCGCCTGATACCAAGGCAATCAGCGCTGACGAGATGCGAACCGATGCCTTTGCCTACGAACTGGGCAGCGCCTTCCATATGGATACCGACGGGGTCAACAGCGGCTTCCCCATCCTCAGCTGGCAGGGCGGCAGCGCGCCGGTGGTGAGCACCGATGAGGAGGACGCGGCGGCGGATCTGGCGGCGCTGAACCTGCAAACAACAGACGGCAAGACTCTCTCCGCCGACAGCCAGGGTATCTACCAGATCCGGAATGCCCTCACCCTGAAACTGCCCGGACAGGGCGAGCATGGCAGTGCCATCACCTGGACGACATCGCCGGAGGGCGGTATTTCACTGCCTGACGGTGCGCTCACCCTTCCGGAAAACGGCAAGCTGGAAATCACCCTGACCGCCCAGGTAAAAAAGGGAGAAGCCTCCAAGCAGAAGGAATTCCGGCTGGTTCTCTGGTCCCAGGGCGCGCAGGATCTGGAGACCCTGGAGGCCATCCGTGACGAGGCCCAGTCCGGCGGTACGTTCATCCAGCCCCTGGAGGCTTACGGCCACACCAACATCCGCCAGGCCATGGAACAGTATCTGCTCCGAAAGGATTACCCGGTGGATATGGCCCAGTATAGATATGATGATGACCCCCGTGCCATAAAAGTGGAGTTTGTTGCGCCCGGCACCAAAGTCTTGCCTCAGGCTGGCAGCTACCTGGCCAACGATGGTACGATCACCTATTACAGGGATGAAGGCGGCCTGGGCATCAACTATGCGCTCTATCGTGATGTGACCTTCCGGCTGCTGCTGGGTGACCAGTCCGTACAGGTGTCAATGACAGTTCACATCGGCTGGGCAAATGACTATCTCGAAGACTATCTCTCCAGTGCGGTGAACTCCATCACCTGGGAGCAGATCCGGGGCGAGAACACCAATACCGCCACAGTGACCCAGGACGAGGGCTGGTGGTACACGGTCACCGTAGACGGCCAGGTAGACAAAGACCTGATCCTTCCCACACGGTTGGATACCTACGGCGATGTACGCATTCAGTGGTCGTCCACTGACACGGATGCGCTGACGGTGCAGACAAATCCGGATGGATCCTACACCGCTACGCTTAACCGCCCGCCGTTCGGTGGCGATCCGTTTACCTTCCCGCTGATCGCCACGGCCCGGTTCAACCGCCTGGATGACTACATGATTCAGGAGGCAACTGCTGAAGGCGCTGTGCAGGACTGGTACGCTGCCATTCGAAAATTCGTTATTACGGTAGCACCCAATGATGTGGATCAGTCCGCCCAGATCAACGAGGCTCTGGAGAAGTATCCCTCCCTGCTGCGGGACTTTGTGGACAAAGAGACGCCTGTGACTCCCACCCAGGTTACCGCAGATCTGCAAATGCCCACACCTGGCCAGCTGGAGTCTGCCGGTATTCTGCCGGATCGCTATAATCAGAAAGTGACCATGACCAGCAGCAACACCGATGTGCTGGAATTCAGCGGCTATCACGCTGTGGTCTACCGCCCGCTGCCCGGCAGCCCGGCCGTGGATGTGTCTTATACAGTGCGAATTCTGGATCGCCGCAACAATGCCCTGCTGGGAGAGAAGACGTTTTCCCTGACCGTGCAGCCGTTGACAGAGGATGAAATCAACTCCGCTGCGGCGTTCATGGACAGCGTCTGTACGGAGAACGCCTACTGGAACGGCATCCGCGGCAAGAATACGGATAAGACCCAGGTGACAGAGAATCTGGAACCGTTTGCGGAAGTTTTAAAGGGCGACCAGGGGCAGCCGCAGTATATCTACGGCGCGATCAACCTGACCTTCGGCGGAGCGGAAGTGGATGATCTGCCGGGTTACGACCCGATGAACGCCCAGCCGTGGCGGGAGTATCGCTCCAGCCGTCCCACCGTCATCGCCTGCGAAAATCTCCTGGTCACCCGCCCGGAGTACGACACAAAGGTTACGCTGGACAGTGTCCTGACCCACAGCGCATACGGGAAATACTGGGAGAAATTTGGCAGCAATCCGGCTTACGCGCAGTTTGAACAGTTCTATAAACGCCCGGTTTCTGTGACAGTAACAGTAAAGGGAACCAAGGGCGGAGAGAATCCGAATCCCCAGCCGGAACAGATTCAGGCTACGGTTTCTGTCAGCGGCGGCGGCTTCGAAAACTTTGCTGATTTAAGCGCATACACCTTTACCGGCAGCGGTAGTCAGGACTGGACGGCGTGGGATGCGCTGCAGGCGGCCTTGCGTGAGGCGGGATATCGCTATGAGGGCAGCGGCTCCTATGTCAGCGCTGTGACGGATTCCAACGGCGTTACCCTTTCCGAACTGGAGCATGGCGAAGGCAGTGGTTGGATGTACCGTGTCAACGGTACACTGCCGGAGATAACGCTGAACCAGTATTACCTGAGCGACGGCGATAAAATCACCTTCTTCTATACCGGTGACTACCATACAGTTCCCGGAACTCACGGCTATGACGATAACCAGAAAGCGGCCCAGGCGGTGGAAAAACTCATCAACGCCATCGGAACTGTTACCAAGGACAGCGGCGATAAGATCAAAGCGGCCCGGAAAGCATATGATGCCTTGACCGACACCCAGAAGAAGCTGGTTCGCAACTACAACGTACTGACAGAGGCTGAGGCGGCTTTCGCGGCTCTGGATGCCGGTCTGCCTTTCACGGATGTGGATAAGGATGCCTGGTATTTTGAGGCGGTTCAGTACGTCTATAAAAACGGCCTGTTCAACGGCACCAGTACAACAACCTTCTCCCCTGACGCGGAGATGAGCCGCGCCATGCTGGCTGCCGTGCTGTACCGCCTGGCGGGCTCGCCCGCCGGAGACGGTAAAGCCCCGGCCTTCACCGATGTGGCGCCGGATACCTGGTATACTAACGCCGTAGCCTGGGCCAATGGGAACGGCATCGTCACAGGTTACGGAAATGGTCTGTTCGGTGGCACTGACAGTATCACCAGGGAGCAGCTGGTCGTTATGCTTTACCGTTACGCCAAGTTTATGAAGCATGATACAGCCGCAGCTGGTGATCTCTCGGCATTCACTGACGCCGGGAACGCCAGCGACTGGGCAGTTGAGGCTCTGCGCTGGGCATACGCGGAGGGGCTGATCACCGGGCGTACCGCAACCACTATTGTGCCGCAAGGCACCGCTACTCGGGCCGAAGTGGCCATGATTCTGATGCGTTTTGGCGAGGAACTGGCAAAGTAACTGCCTCCTCGTTGAAGCATACTTCCCTCTCAAGGATCTCCGGGATCCACAGCATCCCCAGCTGTGGATCCCGGAAGTCCGATCCTGAGGAAACAGCAAGTTTGACCCAAAGAACCAGCCCGGCAAAAGTCGGCAGTTGAAGACAAGGGCTGCCATAGGTATCCTTGTCTTCGGATTCCCTTGACAACGTCATAAAAAGCGGATAGAATATTTTCGTGAACAGGTCATATGCTTGACATATGCCAACTGACAAGCCGGTGAGAATCCGGCGCAGTCTTACCTCTACTGTATTTGGCTCCGGCCATAAGCCAGGATTGTCAGCCTGTTCCATGGTAATTGATCAAGGTGGTATCCATTGCCGATTTTTGCAGCCATGTCCATGTTTGGAGATGGCTTGGGTTTTTGTACATTTTTAATGTACAAATGCTCTACTTGCAGGGATCGGCAATGGATATCTGCTTTTTACCGGCAGACACCATTGTCTGCCGGCTTTTTGTTTTCTGAGCCGGCAGCAGATCCCGAAACTGGAAGGGGGGTGAAGACCGTCAGCAAGCGAAGGCAGGCTCGCCCAGCTAGACTTACGCCGCAAGAGGCAGAACAATACCGCAATTTGATACAGAAATGGGCACAGCAAGCTCCACCAGAGTATGCAGACAACGCTGAAAAGCACCCTTATGCATCTCTTACGCTGTCCAGTGGGCTTGGCAGGGCGGTCTATGCCAGCTATTCCAACGAGGATTTGCTGGCTGTTCTGCACGATGCGGCGTCACGCCTGGGACGTGCGCCCACACAGGATGAGGTCTTTTCTCTGTATCGCATCTACCTGAAAGCGCGGTTTGGTACCTGGCCGGGTGCACTGCGGGCGGCCGGGATGCGGCGATTACCAATACCGGATTTGAATATGCCGGATTGGGCACAGATGCTGGCGGAGGATCCGGAGATCTGCGGTGCTCTGGAGGATGTGACTCGCCGCAGATGCCGCCTTGGATACCCGCCGCGCAAACGTGATGTACCGCAGGCGAAGATCCTCTGTGAGCGATTCCGTTCGTGGGAGAATGTAATTGCCGCCGCAGAGTATTTTGAGAAATGGCAGGAGGCGAGGAAGGATAACTGACAAGTAAATAGGGGCATTTGTTGTGGCCCTTTCTCGGCGGAAGCAGAGGGAGGGATGAACAAGGGAATCGGGTGCAAGTCCCGAACGGTAACCGCCGCTGTAAGCGCTGAGACGCCGGATCGTTGACGAAAGTCAGTCACTGGGGAAACCTGGGAAGGCAGATCCGATGTTGTGGGGAAACTCCCCTGAAGCGCAAGTCAGAAGACCTACAAGAAATGCAAAGGGCCGTCAAAGAGCGACCCGACCATGGGAACACGGCTGTGGCGATCATCGGGATCTGTCACGGCATTTTTTATGCCCTGGCAGAGCAACACTCGAAAGGAGAGACGGAGGAAATATGAAGAAGCGAGTATTGAGCCTGCTGCTGGTGTTTGGCATGGTATCGCTACGGCCAAGACCGAGGGCAGCAGCGCCATTGTTATTGCGCCTCAGGTCACCGGCGAGGCCAAAAAGGTGATGACGGAAGTTTCCACCCAGTCCCTGAAGGACGTGGTCAAGAACACCGACGCGGCCCTGGAAGTGCAGACCGGTGTGGGCAGCGTGTCCATTCCCAACGCCGCTCTGGACGCCATTGCCCGGCAGGCCGGCGGCAGCACCGTGACGATCACAGTGGAAGCCAAGAAGCCTGAGGATGTCAAGGAGCAGGTAAGCGCTTCCCAGTTGGAAGACGCGATAGTAGTGGAAGTGACCATTACCTCCGGCAAAAAGGAGCTCACCACCTTTGACGGAAAATCCTTGACCGTCACCATTCCGGTGACTGGCTCCGCCTTTGTTTCCGGCGAGACTTACAAGGTGATCGCGCTCAGTGCCGACGGCTCCAAAGAAACCGTTTCCGGAACCTGCATCAAGCAAAACGGGAAACTGAGCATACAGGTGAAGATCACCCATCTGAGCACCTTTGTGGTAACCACACAGAAGACCATGCCCTTCACCGATCTGTCCGGCCACTGGGCCGCTGAAGCCATTACTTATGTCTATGGAAACGGCCTGATGAACGGCACCAGCGACACTACTTTTGCTCCTGACGAGTACCTGAACCGGGCCATGCTGGCCACCATCCTGTATCGTCTGTCCGGCGAGCCTGCTGCAACGGGTGAAGGTAAAACATTTATGGACGTGGCACCGGATACCTGGTATACCTCTGCCGTGGCCTGGGCCAGCGCCAACGGTATCGTCAGCGGCGTCGGCGATGGCAAGTTTGCACCCACGCAGGCGATTACCCGCGAAGAGTTGGCTACCATGCTTTACCGCTACGCCAAGTACAGCAAATTGGATACCAGCGCCAAAGGCGACCTGAGCAAATTCGCTGACGGCGATCAGATCGCCGCCTGGGCTTCCGATGCCATGGCGTGGGCGGTGGGTGCCGGACTGATTTCCGGCAAAACCGCCAATGTCATTGACCCCGCCGGTACGGCCACCCGTGCCGAAGTGGCGACCATCCTCATGCGCTTCACAGAATTGACGAAATAACAAACGACGTGCCGGGGCGCAAGACGCCCCGGCACGGAAAGGAGTTCCTATGAAAACGGTTTTCAAACGCGGAACAGGCTTTCTCCTGGCTTTTATGCTACTGCTCAGCCTGAGTGTCCCCGCATTTGCAGCGGAGACGGATCTGACCGCCGCAGTGCAGGGCAGCGCAAAGTATATGCTCAACACCGTTCGTGAACCTCAGGTGGGATCCGTGGGCGGCGAATGGGCTGTCATCGGCCTGGCCCGTTCCGGCTACGACGTACCCCAGAAATACTGGGATAATTATTACGCCACGGTGGAGGACTATGTGGAGGAACACAAAGGTAACCTCCACGACAAGAAGTACACCGAATATTCCCGCCTGATCGTGGCCCTCACCGCCATCGGCGCCGATCCCTCCGATGTGGCAGGCTATAACCTGCTCACCCCTCTGGGAGACTTTGACAAGACCATTTGGCAGGGCATCAACGGCCCGATTTGGGCGCTGATCGCGCTGGACGCAGGAAATTATGATATGCCCCGGAACCAGAACGCCAAAACCCAGGCCACACGGCAGATGTATGTGGACGAGATCCTTGCCCGGCAGCTTAACGACGGTGGCTGGAACCTGACCGACAAGGGCGGTGCCGGTCAGAGCGACCCCGACATCACCGGCATGGCCCTCCAGGCTCTGGCCGGCTATCAGTCCCAGCCCGAGGTCAAGGCGGCTATTGACCGGGCGCTGGATTACCTGAGCGCAGCCCAGGAGAGCAACGGCGGCTATGCCAGCCATAATACCAGCAGCTCCGAAAGCGTGGTACAGGTTATCGTGGGCCTGTGCGCCCTGGGCATTGATCTGAATGATGCCCGCTTTGTAAAAAATGGCCATACCTTGCTGGAGAACCTGCTCAGCTACCGGCAGGACAACGGCAGCTTCCTACATACCTCTGCCGGAAACGGCGACAGCCAGATGGCCAGTGAGCAGGGCCTCTACGGCTTGGTGGCAGCCCAGCGCGCCGCTGCTGGAAAAAGCACGCTCTACCACATGGATGACGTGACCATTCATGTGACTGGCGTAACGAAGGAAACCATTGGCCTGCCCGGCAAGCACGCCGACGTCAAGCTGGTACCCGTCAGCGGCAGTGTCTCCTTTGCCGATGTGGCCGGTCACGCCAACCAGAAGGCCATCGAGGCGCTGGCTTCCCGGGGCATCATCAACGGCAAGGGCGGCAACCGCTTTGACCCTAATGCCACCATGACCCGTGCGGAGTTTGCCGCCATCGTTGTGCGGGCTCTGGGGCTGATGCCCAAGGCTACCAACGCCTTTACCGATGTGTCCTCCAACGCGTGGTACTCCGGTTATGTGGGGACTGCCTATTCCTACGGCATCATTACCGGAGCAGGCAATGGGCGCTTTAATCCCGACGGCACCATTACCCGGCAGGAAGCCGCCGTCATGGTAGCCCGTGCCGCCAAGCTCTGCGGTATGGATACGGAGCTGGAAAACTACGAGATCCTCAATGTTCTGGCACAGTTTACCGACTATGTGACCATTGCCCAGTGGGCTCAGGAGGGCGTTGCGTTCTGTTATGGCGAGGACATCCTCAACCAGAGCGACCTGAATGTGGAGCCTGCCCGTGCGATCCTGCGCTGTGAGATCGCCGAAATGCTGTATCGTATGCTGGACAGCGCCAAACTGCTGTAAGGAGAATCCGTCATGTGGTGGAAACAGCATAAATGGAAGGTACTCATACCGGTTCTGATCGCGGCAGTGCTGGCCGGCGCGTTCTGGTATGGGGGTAATGCTCCCGGCGCACGGGGTTGGACTGTCCCGGCAAACGAGGCGTCCCAGCCTGCGCTGGAAGGTGATCTGCACGATACGCCGGAACCGGCCCAGACGAAGGGGCCCCCGGCAGTTCCGGAACCTGAAGAGACGCCTGTGGAACATACACCGGAACCCGATACACCCGATGCAACGGAAGAGCCGCCAAATACCACGCCGGAGCAGACTCCTGCGCCGACCGCTTCTCAACAGCCCCGGCCATCCGAACAGCCGGAGATGGCCATTAACCCGGAGACGGGAAAGGATCAGTATCTGACTGATCCGGTGCCGGAAGGCAAACCACTGCCGGTGGAGCCTCAGGATGTGACTATCGGCACAACAGCGTACAGCTGCACCATTTCCATCTCCTGCGCGACCATTCTGGATAATCTGGATCTCTGCGATCCGGAAAAGAAAGAGCTGGTTCCGGAGGACGGATGGATCTTGGAACCCATGACCGTCACCTTCTATGAAGGAGAGAGCGTCTTCAACGTACTCCAGCGCACCTGCAAGCAGCAGAAGATCCATATGGAGTTCGAGGATACCCCCATGTATAACTCTGCCTATATCGAGGGCATCCACAACCTCTATGAATTCGATGTGGGCGAGCTGTCCGGCTGGATGTACAGTGTCAACGACTGGTTCCCCAACTACGGATGCAGCCGCTATCAATTGCAGGACGGCGATATCGTAGAGTGGGTCTATACCTGCGATTATGGAGCTGATGTCGGCAGGCCGGTAACGTAACGGAAAGGAGAATTCCTTGCGAAATAGAGATACCTTTTCCAGCTGTCACCCAATCATCAATTTTTTGTATTTCCTGTTGGTTCTGCTGGTGACCATGTTCTGCTTACACCCTGCCATTTTGGGGCTTTCTCTGGCCGGTAGCCTGGTCTATGCGGTATATCTCAACGGGCAGCGGGCGGTGCGGTTTTCCCTGGCGTTTCTCCTGCCCATGATGCTGCTGACTCTGGTAGTCAATCCGGCCTTCAATCACCAAGGCATTACGATCCTGACCTATCTGCCCACAGGCAACCCTCTGACGCTGGAGAGCATTCTCTACGGTATTTCCGCCGCCGCCATGCTGGCCGCCGTGATCTCCTGGTTTTCCTGCTATACCGCCGTCATGACCTCCGACAAATTCGTATATCTGTTTGGCAGAGTGATTCCGGCCCTTTCTCTGGTGCTGTCCATGACACTGCGCTTTGTACCCAAGTTCAAGGCGCAGCTTCATGTGGTCAGTGAAGCCCAGCGCTGTGTGGGACGAGACATCTCTGACGGCGGTCTCCTGCGGCGAACCCGAAACGCGGTGATGATTTTCTCCATCATGGTCACCTGGACACTGGAAAACGCCATTGAGACGGCGGACAGCATGAAAAGCCGGGGCTACGGATTGCCGGGCAGAACGGCATTTTCCATCTACCGCTTTGATGTGAGAGATCGGACAATTCTGCTGTGGCTTTGCTTCTGCGGGCTTGTCCTGGGCTGCGGTGCGTTTACCGGATGCCTTTCCTGGCGGTATTATCCAACCGTAAAAGGCGCGCTGCTGACGCCACTGACAGCCTGTCTTTTGCTTTGCTGGACGGGATTGTGCCTGACGCCGATGGCTATCAACATCCATGCAGACCGCACGTGGCGCACACTGCACGGAAAGGAGGCTGCAAAATGATTCAGAGTATGAGCCTGCCGCTCTATTCCGACACACTGCGGGAGTATCAGGACTGGGCAGATCTTCAGCAGGAAGTACATACCCTGGGTTGTGATGGGATTGAGGCCATATGGGGTGGCGAACCCATTCCGGAAGATCTTCCGGCCGGGCTGGTGCAAGGATATCACCTCATCTTTTTCCACGACTGGGTGGATCTCTGGAACGGAAACTGGACGGCGCTGAAGGAGAAATATGGCTCTCTGGAACAAGCTGCCTCTGTTTACGGAGGACTGGGACGGGAGACACTGCTGCGGCAGTACAGAGAAGACCTGGAGCGGGCAAAGCGGCTGGGCGCCGGATATGTGGTGTTTCATGTGTCAGATATCTCCATGGAGGAGTGCTTCACCTATCGGTTTTCTCACAGCAACGATCAGGTCATCACCGCTGCCCTGGAGCTGATCAACGAACTCCTGCAAGGGAAGGCGTGGCCGTTTGCCTTTCTGGTGGAGAACCAGTGGTGGCCGGGCTTTACCTTCACCGACCCCAGACAGACCGAACGGCTGCTGGACGGCATCCGCTATGACAACAAGGGTATCCTGCTGGACACGGGCCATCTGATGAACTGTTGTACCGGCCTGCGCAACCAGGCAGAGGGCGCAGCCTACATCGGCGCTATGCTGGATCGACACGGCAGTCTCAGCGCTATGATCCGCGGCATTCATTTTCATCAATCCCTCAGCGGCCCCTATGTCCAAAGCCATACGGGCCGATTGCCGGAAGAATGGCCGGAGGAATTTGGTCAACGCTTTTCCGTCAATTATGCCCATGTCCTGCAAATCGATCAGCACCGCCCGTGGACAGACTCTGCCATATTGCCCATTCTTGCGCGAATTGAACCGGCCTGGTTGACCCACGAATTGACCTCCCGTACCAGAGCGGAGCGGACAAGGGCTATCGCAAGCCAGCAGGCTCTGCTGCGAAAGAGAGAGAACGCCCCATGACAGACACCTTTGTAATTAGAAATCTTTTCTTTTCCTATCCAGAACAATCCAAAGACATCCTTCATGATATGAACCTGACTGTCCGGCGCGGAGAATTCCTGATACTCTGCGGCCCTTCCGGCTGCGGAAAATCCACGCTGCTGCGGCAGCTCAAGACAGTTCTTGCGCCCCACGGGTGCCGAAGCGGCACTATTCTCTTTGAAGGGCAGCCGCTGGATTCCATGGATCAGCGGCAGCAGACGGAGCGAATCGGTTTTGTCCAGCAGAGTCCCGACAACCAGATCGTTACCGATAAGGTCTGGCATGAGCTGGCCTTTGGGCTGGAGAGCCTGGGCTATGAGACGCCGGTGATCCGCCAGCGGGTGGCAGAGATGGCGGCCTTCTTCGGCATCGAAAACTGGTTCTACAAAAATGTGAGCGAGCTGTCCGGCGGACAGAAGCAGCTGCTCAATCTGGCCTCCGTCATGGCCATGCAGCCCTCGGTACTGATTCTGGACGAGCCCACCTCCCAGCTGGATCCCATCGCAGCGTCGGATTTTCTGGCCACCCTTGGGCGGATCAACCGGGAGCTGGGTACAACCATCATTCTGACCGAGCATCGTCTGGAAGATGCGTTTCCCCTGGCCACCAGGGTGGCCGTCATGGAGGAAGGGCGGCTGCTGTGCAGCGGCACACCTGAGGAGGTGGGCGCAGCCCTGCGGACGAGCGGGCATACCATGTTCCTGGCCATGCCTACCGCTATGCGGGTGTGGGCGGCAGTGGAGCAGAACGGTTTATGCCCCGTTACTGTTCGGGAAGGCCGGGAGTGGCTGATAGACTATGGAGCAAAGCATCCGCTGCATCCAATACCGCCGGAACCGTCACGGGTATATCCGGAAGATCCTGTACTGGAGGCATCGGAGCTGTGGTTCAAGTATGAGAAAGACAGCCCGGATGTGGTGCGAGGATTGAGCCTTACCCTGAAAAAAGGGGAGTTCTACGCCCTTCTGGGCGGAAACGGCGCAGGTAAATCCACGTCTCTAAAGCTGCTGGCCGGGCTTTTGAAGCCCTATCGGGGCACGGTAAGCTGCCGGGGCACAATCGGTGTTTTGCCCCAAAATCCCCAGGCCCTCTTTGTAAAGAAAACGGTTCGGGAGGATTTGGCAGAGATTCTGGGCGGCAGAAAAGCCGAACAGGCGGAGCGGATTGCCCATGTGGTAGCCCTGTGCCGGCTGGAAGGGCTGTTGGATCGTCACCCCTACGACCTGTCCGGCGGCGAGCAGCAGCGGGCGGCTTTGGCCAAGGTCTTACTGCTGAACCCTGACATTTTGCTGATGGATGAACCCACAAAGGGGCTGGATGCGGAGTTCAAACAGGTGCTTGCGGAGATTCTGCAGGTGCTTTTGCGGCGGGGCGTTACGATCCTGATGGTCAGTCATGATATCGGATTCTGTGCCCTCTATGCCCATCGCTGCGCTCTGTTTTTTGACGGCAGTACCGTGGCAGAGGGTACGCCCCGGGCTTTCTTTTCCGGCAACAGCTTTTATACTACCTCTGCCAACCGTATGGCGCGGGAGCTGGAGCCTGAAGCTGTGACGCCGGAGGATGTAATTACCCTGTGCGGTGGTCATCTGCCGCCCGTACCGAAGCTGCCGGATGATATCCCGCCCCTGCCGGAGCCGGAAGAAGGAAGTCCGGCGGAAAAACCAAAAAAATTACCCTGGTGGCGCAAGCTGCTGGCCACATTGTCGGCCGGGATTGCGCTGATTCTGTTTTGTTCTTTTATGGGCGTAACAGATTTAACCGCGCTGGTCACTACCGATGGATTGACTTCCCTGGCGGGAGAGCAACTGCTATTATACCTGGTTTTTTGCATTTCCTTGATCGTGTTTGCCGTGTGTATTACACGCCGCAGCCACCGGCCAGACTATCTGAGGCAGCCACCAAAGGAACAGCGGAAGCTGGCCAAACGCACACTGGTGGCAACGGTTCTGATCTTGCTGCTCATTCCGGTGACGCTCTTTGTGGGGATCACCTATCTGGGCGGGAAGAAGTATTATTTTATCTCCCTCCTGATCCTGCTGGAGACCATGCTTCCCTTTTTCCTGGTCTTTGAAGGCCGGAAGCCACAGGCACGGGAGCTGGTCATCATTGCGGTGCTGTGCGCCATTGGCGTGGCGGGCCGGGCATTCTTTTTCATGCTGCCCCAGTTCAAGCCGGTGATGGCGGTGACCATCATCGCAGGCGTGGCCTTTGGAGGGGAAACCGGCTTTTTGGTGGGAGCCATGACGATGCTGGCTTCCAACGTCATGTTCGGGCAAGGCCCCCTGGCACCATGGCAGATGTTTTCCATGGGTATCATCGGCTTTCTCGCCGGTATCCTGTTCCGCAAAGGACTTTTGATGAGAACCCGGGGTGCATTGTGTGTCTTTGGTGCTCTCTGCGCGATTCTGATTTACGGTGGTATCATGAATCCGGCTTCGGCTCTGACGGCAAACCGGGAACTGACAGGCGGCATTCTGCTGAGCAGTTATGTCGTAGGAATGCCCTTTGACTGCATCCACGCCATGGCCACCTGGCTGTTTCTATGGTTCGGTGCCGAGCCGATGCTGGAAAAGCTGGATCGGATAAAAGTCAAGTATGGTTTGATATCGTAATGCCATGTACATAGATCAGAAAGCATAGCGAGCTAGTAAAATAGCTAAAAGCGGGACCGGGTGATAAAGATGGGAAGTCGTCCCTTTTGATTTATATGTGACAGCTCATTCGCCACCAAATCAAATAAGCCCAGCCGCTGAAAAGGCGCAGACAACCAACTGGTTGTCTGCGCCTCATTTTTTTCTCGACAAGTTA
Source organism: Flavonifractor sp. An91 (assembly GCF_002159225.1). Classification (NCBI taxonomy): domain Bacteria; kingdom Bacillati; phylum Bacillota; class Clostridia; order Eubacteriales; family Oscillospiraceae; genus Flavonifractor; species Flavonifractor sp. An91. The sequence goes on from NZ_NFHA01000031.1 coordinate 21,911, forward strand.
TCCGAGTATCCCTCAAAAAATCTGGAAGATATTGGGGCGAAGTGTCGAGGTATGGATGTGATTTTTGCCCTGTCCTATCCCGGCCCGGAAAAACCATTGAAAACTTAGAAAAAAATTTGCATTTTGGCGGAAAAAGATATTCCTGCCGCTCTCCTCCCGATTTTCGTTGACCATCCACGAATCAACGAAAATTAAAGGAGGAGCCAATATGTTTGACCGCAATAGTGACTATGCTCTGAATAAGAAGGACCCGGACGCCATCGTATGCAAAAGCGCCACCGGAATACATATCCGCCTGACCCGTGCCGACTTCTCCAGTGCGGAGGAGTTTGAAAAATGGAAACGCTGGTCCGATGAAAACTACCACGCGATTGAGAAAGCGGATCACCGGCACAGTAACCGGACAATTTCGCTGGAAGGACTGGCTGAACTATCCTTTGCGGTGCTCTCTGCCGAAACGGAGGTCATGGATCAATACGACCAGGAGGAGCGGGCCCGCCTATGCCGCCTGTTGGCCGAGGGCCTGGATGCCTGCCTGACTGTACCTCAACGCCGCCGTCTTTGGCTCTACTGTGTGGAGGGCCTGACCATAAAGGAAATTGCGGCGCAAGAGAAGGTCAAACACCAGAATATATCCAAGAGAATATTGGCAGCCAAAAAAATTCTAAAAAAATTTTTGGAAAGGTGGGTGCAGAACGGAACCAAAAACGGCGGTAAGTGAAGGACGAGTTTTATTCCTTCGATATTCCTTCGATCTTTCTGACAACTGAATAGGACGAGCCAGTTACTTGCCGTATTCTGTTGAGCCAAACGCTGGGTGCGCCGGGATCTTCTGCCGGGAAAGGAGGTGACAGCTCCGGCAGAAAGGAGCGATCTACACCAGCAGCGTAACACGGTTTGGCAAAGCCGCAGGCCATGACACAAATACGGGATCATGCTACTTGCGTCGGCTATGCGTCACAGCGTAGGACGCCCCGCCCACGGGAATGGGGGGAGGTTTATAGCCTATGGAGCGGTTGCCACCCGCCGCTGGCTTGTCTATCCTTACTTGCACCTATCAGTGGACACTCCGAATGATATGGCTTTTTGCGTCTCACCGTGAGACGCAAAAGATGGGAGAAGAATATGAAACCTTTGGAGACAAAACAATTTCCGAGCGAAGTAATCACGATTGATGGCTGCACTGTAATTATGCGATATGCAGAAAAGCCTGTCCCCGGTGTGATGGACAAGGTGAAAGACACCCTTGTAAATCAGAACTCTCTTGATGTGTTTGTCAAACGAAAATGTGAGCAAAAGGGCCCCAAAAAAGTGAGCACCTTCAGCACCAGATTTCATGTCGTGAGCAATGTTTTTCCCAAGTACCAAATGCTCACCTTTTGAGTACCCGGAAAGATGAGGGCCTTTTGCAAGAGTGAGTGCCCTGGGGGCCTAATGCTCACATCGGTCCCCCGGAGGCCAAACGCTCGCATCGGTGCCAATAGGGGCCAAGTGCTCACATCGGTGCCCAAAGCCCTTTTGCACTAATTTTGAGTACCCTAAGTGTATGCCCTCTGGCGGTTTAGGGACTGGGTAAGCCGGTAGCTTTCCCCAGAGAAAATCACAATATGGCTGTGGTGGATAAGCCGGTCAACGAGCGCCGCAGTCAGGCGGTTGTCCCCAAAGACAGTGTTCCACTGAGAGAACTCCAGGTTTGAAGTAATAATCAAGCTCTTGCGCTCGTAGCAATCGGAAATCACTTGGAACAGCAGTTCAGCGGCATCCTTGTGCAGAGGGACGAAACCAATCTCGTCAATCACAACAAGCTCTACCTTTTTCAGCGTACCCAGGTAGTTGTTCAAGGTCCCCTTGGTGTTCTTCTCCAGCAGGATGTTTGCCAACTCCGCCGCAGTAAAGAAGCGGACACGCCGCCCCTCCTGGCAGGCTTTCAAAGCAATAGCCGTAGCCAGATGGGTCTTTCCCGTCCCAACGCTCCCCATAAAAATCAGGTTTTCTTTTGGGGCAAGGAAATGGAGGTCGGTCATGTATTCCTGTGTCAAGCCGCCAGGAAGTTCAATGGCGGAGTTCCACACAAAATCATCCAGTGTCTTCATCACCCGGAAACCAGCCGTCTTTACCATGCGGTTAATCCGGTTGGCCTCTCGTTCCTGTAATTCCAGCGTCAAGAGGTCGGTCACATATTGCTCGGTATTTTCGTAGGGGACGCTCCGCCAGCCTTTCGCCATGCCGCCCAGCTTCACTTGCCGCATGAGCTGTTCAATCTGTTCAGCCATGAGCCTCACCTCCCATCAGGCCATCATAGGCTGAGAGGTTTGGATTGTAGTTCAGCAATGGGGCTCCGGAGAGTTTAAGCGGATCTGGGCGGTACTCCTTCTTGGCAATCATGTAATAACACTGCCGCAGGCTGTCCACATCGGCCCGGCCATTGGCGGCTGCCATTTCCAGCGCATCATCACAGAACTCAGAGTTTCCGTCAGCAACGATTTCGCTGAGAAGTTGCAGGGCGCTCTTCCGCTCTTTTCCCTTGGTGGAAGCAAGATAATCCTGCCACCGTTGCGGCATTTGGTGGAAGAAACGGGTATGCTCAATCGCTCCTGGCTTTTTGCAGAGGGTGGACACATACTGCGTCCAGTCGTAGACCTCATCATTGGTCTTGTAGCTTCTGGGAAAGCGTCCAACCGGTCTGTGGTCGTGGTAAAACGCTACATGGTCATAGAAGATTTTGGCCTGTACTTTTTCGCCGGCCAGCATGGGAGATATCCCTACTTAATGACAAGGGTGCCGCCCAGCCGATACCGGCACAGCCCAAACCCTGTTTCAGATCGCTCCAAAATGGCCTCCGGGATCTGCTTGAGATACTTTCGCCCAAAGCTGGTGGTGCCGAAGTATGCGTCAAAGTTGGCCACCGGCAGCACTACCCAGTCGGAGTCCTCTGGCTTGTTGGCAAAGTAGTAGGACACCAGAGTTGTGACCATATCCAGAGGAACCCCCTTGGGCGTAAGGCTGCGGAGTTGTTCCACCAGCGTGGGCGGCAGCTCTGGTTCCTCTTTCCGGAGTGGCCCCAGTTCCAGAGCCTGGGCCAGAAAACTGTCAAACCGTAGCCCCCATTGCCCCTTGGTGGTGGGAGCGAACAGGGGGATCTGCATCTGGATCACCTTGTCCTGCCAGGCTCCATCAAAGCCCTTCTCAATGGCGGCACACTTCTTCTGGGCACTGCTGGATATCCTCTTCGGGTTTTCCCGCACAAAGGCCGCCACCCGATGCACATGCCTATGGAACCATCCGCTGCCGTTTTCATCCACGAGGCCGGGGAATTCCGAATGAAGTTCCCCAAAATCACTGCCAAACTGCCACGCCTCCCGAGGCGTGGCTTTTTTACTGTCCGGCACACTGCACCAGGCGCACAGGCCCCGCTTGGCATAGTCGATGCGCTCCCGGGGCGCTTCAGCGGGGCTGCCATTCTCGTTATGAAACAGAAACCCTCTTGCCAGGATGGTCAGCACCCGGTTGAGTCCCTCGAAATCCAGGATGGTGTCGAAGGTAAAGCGGCCCAGGTAGGTGGTGTCCTGCTTGTTCCGGGCGGTGTAGCTTACCACACCGGTGTAGTCCTGAAACTCGTTCCACTCATTCAGCATGGTCCACCTCCAGAACATGTTCCTCAATGTGATCCGGCAGCAGATCCCACAGCAGGTTTCGCTTGCCCAGGGCCACCACATAGGGCACCGCCAGGCTGGGCCAGACGATCTTGTCCAGCAGCTTGCGGCAGACCTTGGACACCACGGCCCGCTCGTTGCCGCTGAAGGGGGCAGACAGATAGGCCTCCATCATCTTCTGGAAGTCCGGGGAGTCCGCCGGGCGGCGGAGCTGCTTCCGCTCCCGGGCAGACTCCAGATCGTCGATATCGCAGACCAGATCACCCAGCATACGGAACCCGCCGTGGCGGAAGTCGGTCAGGAGATCGTAGTAGTCGGCTCCCTCCGGCAGCCACTCCCGCAGGAATGTTTCTCTCTGTGCTTCTGTCATCAGGTGCCACTGCTGATCCACAATCGCCTTTCTCAAAGTAGAAATACGCTCCGATGAAAGCTGCTGGAAGAAGGCGTACAGCTGGTCGCTGTCGTAGAGTTCCTCTTGTCCTCTGGCATAGAGCATACGGTCAATGTCCGCTTTTCGCTGCTGCCCCTTGGCGGGGGTACGGCAGGCCCGGATGCGGGAGAGACAGTGCTCGTAGTCCCACAGCAAGGCAGAAACAGAAGAAAGTATTTTCTCATCCAGCTGCCTCTTCCAGTTTCGTTTCTGGGCAAAGGCAAACAACTCGCTGTCCTTTGCCGGTTTCTTTTGTATCTTGGGCGTATTGCGCTCCAGCTGGCGGGCCAGCCAGGGTAATCGCTCCACCGGGGAGTCCACCATGTACCAGTCGATCCCGGCAAAGAAGGTCTCCAACCGCTCCCGGTAGGTGGGCTCGTACCAGGTGCGGTTACGCTCCTCCGCACGCTCCAACAGATATTTGTACTGGAGAAAAGGAGTGCGCTTTACCTTCCGTCCGCCCAGAAATTCATCCAGATTGGGCCGTACACCGGTCTTGGCCGCGTCGATCTCCAGTCCGCTGTAGATGGCCAGAGCCTCCAAGTCCCGGCGGCACCGCTTGCGCTCCTCCGGGTCGGCGTGGTCGTTGTAGGCGATGACGCTGCGATCCAGGGCGGCGTTGCAGATCTGTCTAATACGGGCAGCAAAGGTGTTCTCCACCGTCTGAAACCGGTCCTGCCAGTCGTTGGCATCGGACTTGGGTGCGGACAAGGATGGAATTTTCAGCAGGGGCAGGTTGGCGTTGTTGGAGAGCTGCTGGTGGACATCGTAGTCATAGTTCCGCTTCACACAGTGGTTCAGGATGGGATCGGCAATGGTCTTGATGAGGTCGCCGTCGTAGTCCGCACCGCCCAGCCGCTCCGCTGCCAAACTGTCAGCGGACACCATGACCACATCGGTGAGGTGGCCCAGGTAGTGTTGGCGCAGTGCGTCTCCCCCCGGATACACCGACAACTGCAATTCCTCATTCCGGGCGATGTGGGGATTGCGCATCAGGGTGCAGCTGTCCTCGTGGTCATAGGCCGCGCCGGGTGCAAAGAAGCTGTCCTCCGCAAAGAAATCTCCCATCACCTGATTACAGAAGTCCCGCTCACCGGGCATCTGGAACACACGGGGTGCAATTAACTGCCGCAGCAACTCCAGGAGATCACCGGAGAGAAAACGGTTGTCCCCCGGCACCAGCAGACGACCCACGGCGTAGCCTCGGAGGATCTTCCGGGCCTGCCCATCCAGCTGTTCTGCGTAGATAGGTTCCCGGATAAACTTCGGGTTCTTCTCCAACACCCGGGCCATGATGTTCGACCGACTTCCTTTTGACTGGCTCAGGCCCCGGCGAAAGTATTCCTGCTGATATGCTTCATTGGCACGAAAGTTATAGTAGGCCGTCTCGGTGGCCTTGGTCAGCCATTGCCGGAGGTCATCCTCCGGACTGTGGTCCCAGCCTTCCAGCAGGTCGGCGGGGCGAAACTCCTCCGGCTGGATGGAGAGGGTGGAGAGAAATTGATAGTTGAGCTCTACCAATTTCTCCGGCTCCGTCTTGCTCAGGTTGGTGATGTACAGGGCGTGGTTGTAGTCCCGAAAGGCGTCCCAATAGTCATCCCAGGTCATACCGTTCTCCCGCAGCCATCCGTATGCCTTGAACTGACTGCAAGTGAGGATGATGTCCACACTGCGGACGGGGTGCGCCTTGCCCCAGATGTCCACGATGGTCTGGGTGCCGCTGCGCTTCAAAAAGTCTTTGAAATCCACCTGATGGAGCATCCCCTTGATGTAGGGCATCCGAATCTGGAAGGAGGTGTGGGTGTGGCTGCCGCAGCAAGCCTTGTCCACCACCTGGGCGTACTCCTTGGAGATGAGACCTACGCCGTCAAAGCAGGTGATGTCCAGATCTTCCAGTGTATCTGCCCGGTAGAAGGTTCCTGGCTCTCTGCCTTCCCGCAGGGTGATGACAGGGGCTCGCTCCACTCTCTTGTTTGGATTATCGATGACAATGACCCGGTGATTTTTATCAATGCGGATGCCGTCCACCCGGGTTCCGCTGGAAAACATGAGACCGTTGTAGGCGTAGAGTTTACTGAGCTGGCAGCGACTCAGTTCCATGTTCAGCATGATCCGCTGGCGCATGGGCTCGTACAGTTCCGCCCGAATAAAGGAGAGGCGGGCCTGGCGGCTCATGCTGGCAGAGCGCTCAAAGGCCACATAGCGGTGTGGGCCGCTGCCAAAATCCAGAGTGATCCCCTCTGGACGAAACATATCTCTGGCCTTCTCTCGGCGGGCCTGCTGCGTCTTCCCGGTTCCACGCCGGTCGAAGATGCCGACGAAGTCCATATAGAACAGCACATCGGAAAGCGCCGTGACCTTCTCATCGCTACGCTCCCGCCAGCCCTCCCCGTGGATTTGGTACATCAGCTGGTGGAACATGGCGCAGCTGTCCTGCTCGTGCTTGGCACCCGGTACCTTGCAGTGCTCGGTGGCACTGCGGTTCAGAGCAAAGGTGTAAACGCCGTCTTGCTCCGTGGCGTAACTCATCACCGCCCGGGCAGAGAGTTCGTAGATCTGATAGGTCGTCATTGGCTCACCTCCGTTTGCTCTATTCTACCACAGACCATTTCAAAATCAAAATAAATACTACTCCCACTTCTTTTGAGGTGGGAGCTTTTTGTATTCAAATTCTTGAAATGGAGGTACCAAACATGAACAACAAAATGAACCATCCCCTGATCACAGTAGACGGCAGAACCCTGATGGACCGTCCGCTGGAGCCGCCCAATTTTGTGGTGGATACCCTGATCTCTCAGGGCCTGCACATCCTGGCGGGCTCTCCGAAAGTGGGCAAGTCCTGGCTTGCCCTGTGGCTGGCGGTGACAGTTGCCAAGGGAGAGCCGGTGTGGAACATGACCACCAGGCAGGGTACCACCCTCTATCTCTGTCTGGAGGACTCCGTCCTCCGCATCCAGAACCGACTGTTTGAGATCACGGAGGACGCACCAAGCAGCGTCCACTTCTGCACGGAGTGCGCCCTCATTGGTCAGGGGCTGGAGGAGCAGGTGGAAACATTCCTCACTGCCCACCCGGACACGGTACTGGTCATCATCGACACGCTGCAGATGGTTCGTCCGGCTCGTGACGCAACCTACGCCAACGACTACCGGGATCTGTCTGTGTTGAAACGGATCGCAGATACCCACGGCATTGCCCTCCTGCTGATCCATCATCTGCGCAAGGAAACCGCTGACGATGTGTTCAACCGCATCTCCGGGACCACCGCCATCAGCGGTGCGGTGGATTCCAGCTTCACACTGGTGGAGGAACGGCGGGGCAGCGGTAGAGCGAAACTCTCCTGCATCGGTCGTGACATTGAATACCGGGAGCTGACACTGGAGCGCAATGGTGAAAATGTGTGGGAGCTGGTGTCGGACAGCAGAGAAGAACCCGTGTTTCATGAGGATCGGATCGTCGTTCTCATCTCCGCATTTATGAGCACCAGAACAGTATTTATCGGCACTCCAACAGAACTGTCTGAACGAATCGACCCTGTAGGCGTGGAGCGTATCTCGCCTAAGAAAGTGTCCAGACAGATCCTGCAAAACCTTGACGCACTAAGGAAAATCGGCATTTCCGCTGTGGTGCGCCGCAGCAACGGAAGGCGGCTCATTGAGCTGCAGCGTGCCGAAAGTGACGATACCCAGGGTGTTCCGGCGGTCGACCCTGTTGACCCTGCCGGGGCGCTGTGCGGCGATTTGCAGGCGGTTTCCGAGTATGGCGAGTAAACCCCCGCAAGGCAAAAGAAACGCTGTGTTGGGCCGCTTGTGGCCGAAGGAGAAGTGCGGGTGTTCGGCGCGGGAGAATCACCTCAAAACAGGGTTCCCGCCGAAGCCCAGCGTCAGCGGGTTCGGTGGGAGGCGGACAAGCGACAGAGAGAGCGAGCTTTGCCGCTGGCGGCAAAGCGAGGGATTCGTCGTCCGCTTGGACGACGGCCAGCATCGCGTTTGTCTGGTCGTCGGCAAAGCCGCCGCCCGCCTTCCGCCTGTTTGCGGGGCGCTGCCCCACACCCCATTTTTACGAAAGACTGGAGGAAACGACATGAGAAAAGATATCAAGTTCAGCACTCGGATGGCATCCGCAGACCGAGAGGCCATCAAGGAATTGGCAAAACGCTCCGGGATGTCCATGAGCGACTATGTGACGGCCTGCTGTTTGGGAAAGCAGGTGGTGGTCATTGACGGACTGAAAGAAGTGCTCAAGGAGCTGAAGTCAATCGGCAGAAATCTGAATCAGCTTGTCACCCTGGCGCACATGGGGCGTATCACGGTGATCAACCTGGACAGTGTACGCCAGGCGTTCTCTGAACTCTGCGCTGCTGTCCGGCTGACTCTGGAACGAAAGCGGTGGTGAGGATGGCCATTATTAGTTTCACTAACTACAAGCGAGGACAAACCACCGGATGCATGGGAGCCGTGATGCGGTACACCATGCAGAACAAGAAAACCGAGTGTGACGGTCAACAGTTGGTCACAGGCCTCAACTGCCAGCCGGAATCTGTCTATGCGGACTTCATGACAACCAAGCGGCTGCATCACAAAACCGACGGTGTGCTGTTCTACCACATGGTGCAGAGCTTCCCGAAAGGCGAAGCAGTCGACCCGGTCGCCGCCCATGCGGCGGCATTGAAGCTGGCTGAGTACTATGAGGGATATGAAGTCCTGGTCTGCACCCATACAGACCGGGAACACATTCATTCCCACTTCCTCATCAACTCGGTCAACTTCGACACGGGAAAGAAACTGCACGTGGCAAAGGAGCAGCTCCAGGAATTGCGACAGCGCAACGATCAGGTCTGTATGGAATTTTCTCTGCCTGTGTTCCGGCCCGCGGACAGAAAAGAGAAAACCAAGACCATGTCCGTCGGTGAGTATCATACCGCCGTCCGTGGCCAGAGCAAAAAACTGCAGCTCATGAATATCATCAACGGCTGTATGCGCCACGCCTCTAACCGTGAGGAGTTTATTGCGCTGATGGAGAGCGAGGGCTACAAGGTACGCTGGGAAACCTCCCGGCGGAACATCACCTACACCACACCCAGCGGCTGGCAGTGCCGTGACCGCCTGCTGTTCGGGGACAAATATCTGAAGGAGAATATGGAATATGAATTCAGGATCAGAAAAGAAATTATCTATGGACGAGCTGTTGGAAAAGAACCGACCTACGCAGATGGTACAGACCACGCCGCAGCCTCCGGCACAGGAGCTGACACCGCCTCCCGAAGTGTATCCCTCGAAAGCGGAGTGGGAGGAACTGCTGAGCAGCCTCTACACACTGGGGTACCACACCGAGAGACAGACTGGCTATCTGAAGAAGATCAGCGAACTGCTGGCGCAGTTTCCGACTCGGACGCAGATGGGCGAACTGCTGAAAGCGGTGAAGCATCTGGAGCAGATGAGCGAACAGGCTGGGAAACAGAAAGAGAGGCATTTTTCTCTGTCCAGCATCAGACTGCCCAGACTGAGTCTGCCGGACATTCCATGGACCAGTCTGCTGTTGGGACTGGCGGCCCTGGCGCTGACTGGGCTGGTGCTGTGGGTGGTGTGGTCCAGCTTGGACACGCTCTTGAGCGCGGCCAGGGGCCTGCTCCTGTGATGGACGCTACCACTACGCACCACCACACCGACAGCAAGGCCCTCCGGAAAGAACGACAAAAGAAAATCGCCCAAGGTCACGCCGAGGACGATCACGAAGAAGAACAGACTTGGCAGCAGACTATGTAAAGGAGGATGATCACATGAGTTATCGGCAGGCAATGTATGATCGGGAGCATCCCCGATACTCTGAGCCGACAGAATATATCACGATGGAAGTGGACGGACTGATTGTTGCTCTCCACTTCAAAAACACCATCACAAAGCCTGACACAGTGTCTGAAATTGAGCAGACGCTGTTGATGGCACAGGACTTTGAAAACCTGAACAAGCCTGCTTGATTCAGTAGACTTTTTACCAGTGGTGTGGGATACTGTGTGTGCATATGAACCTTGCTACGAAAATAAGTAGCGAGGGCGTGAACCTTGACAAACAGGCTTTCAACGCCTCATGAAAAACCATCGCAGCACAAAAAGCGGCAGGCCAAAACCTGTCGCCGGCCGAAGTATGGTACAGTGGGAATCAGCCTGGTGCCACCACAAAGTACCCCAGCTTTTGCAGTTCGTTCACCATACGGCTGGCCCGTTTGCGCTCACTTTGTTTTCTGCGGATCTCAAAACAGTCTTCGTTGTATGGAGAACCTGTCTTCAACATCGTGTAAATCAGCGCCAGCAGTTTGCGAGCCAAAGCAATCGTTGCACGTTTAGCGCCCTTCCGCTGTTTTATCCTCCAGTACCAACCGGAGAGGTACAAGCTTCGTTTTCCGGAGATGACCCATCCCACCTCGCAGAGCATACTCTTCAGATACGGATTACCTTTGTTAATGTGAGCACTCTTGCGTTTTCCGGCACTCTCGTTGTTACCGGGACTCAAACCGGCCCAGGAGCATATATGCTGGGAATCCGGAAAGGCACTCATATCGGTACCAATCTCCGCGATAATGGCTGCTGCCGCAGTTACATCAATACCCGGTATGGAGCACAGGAGGCTCAATGCCTCTTCGTGCTTTGTGATCTCTTTCGTAATAGCGTCCTCCACAGTATGCCGGTGCTGTTCAAGTGCTTCCAAGTGCCCAAATATCATGCGAAGAAAGCCGCGCTGGTGCTCCGAGAGCGAACCGTTCAAGGCAATCAGTATTTCGTCGATACGTTTCCGGGTCTGTGTTTTCAGACACCGATCCAGAGCTTCCCGCGAAATATTTCCGTATTCCATGAGATGACGGATGATGTTTCGCCCGGAAGCGCCAAATGCGTCCGACAAAAACGCTGTGAAGCGGAAACCGGAGCTTTGCAGAAATTTATCGATGCGATTCTTTTGGGCGGTAATGTCGCGAACGATGCTCTTACGATACCGGGTCAGATGCCGCAGTTCCCGGAAGGTCTTATCTGGGATAAAACTTCCCTTTAGTAATCCGGCACGGAGCAATGTGGCGATCCATTGCGCGTCCCGCATATCCGTTTTGCGCCCAGGCACATTCTTCATGTGGCGGGCATTCACGACCAGAATGCTGATCTGCCCATCAAAACATGGCTCCAGCATTTCGTAAATAGGCTGCCAGTAGATCCCGGTGCTCTCCATAGCGACATAGCGGCACTCTGCTTCCAACACCCAATCCCGCAGTTTCCGCATTTCCGGGATAAGTGTGCTGAAGGAGCGAATCTCGATTTCCGGGTCGGTGCCCAGTTCACCTTTGGCAAGACAGGCAACAATAACGTCACGATGAATATCCAGTCCCATGGCGCAGGTCAATATGTCTTGCATCAAATCCCTCCCTGAATTATGCAGGCTGGGAATTGCCCGGGTGGGTATCCGAACTTTGCTACTCGTGCTCTTCACTTATGTGACGCAACATACTGCTGTTCTCTTGGGCAACTCGTCCACGTTGAACAAACGGGGTGAAAATCCACCAAGGTGCAACCGGACTACGCCTGCTGTATTCAGTTTAGCAAATCCTTCGGTTAACGCACAGACTATATTTTCATTCTCAGCTGTGATGGCATTTCATGAGGCGTTGACAACCGCATACTCATTCATCAGTAACATCCCCCTTTTCAGTGCGAGGAGCAAAAGCCGATTCAGGGGCCGCGCCATGATATACGGACATGATGAGCAGATCCCACCTGATTATCATAATTGGTCTTGCATACAATCCTGTCCCGTATGAGCGAGTAACGGCAGCCTGTAAAAACCGGGTAGCACCCGGTGCGGCCATGACCGGAAAGGGGTATAATGGTACTCCTGTCCAGCCACAGATCACGCAATGGGGGCAGCTCGGAGAGATCCTCGGAGGGGTGAGATTCCCGTGGGCCGGTTCGCTGCCGGTCGCTGATGACTTCCCAATATGTGCGGGGTGTCAAGGACAAATGGCACATAACAAGAAAACAAATCGGATTTTGTATTTCGCCGGAAATGGGGCAGGTCTTATGGCCTGCCCTGTTTCCGGCTTACTTAATATTCAGCAGGTCAGCTTATGCGAAAGGCTATCCGGCGTGGCGATCTGTTCTATGCAGACCTGAACCCGGTGATCGGCTCCGAGCAAGGCGGCATCCGTCCTGTCCTTGTTATCCAAAATGATGTGGGAAATCACTTTAGTCCTACCGTTGTTGCGGCAGCCATCACCAGCAGAAAAGCAAAGAATAGTCTGCCTACCCATATTCTACTGGAGAATGTGCCGGGGCTTGCGCCTACCTCTCTGCTTCTGTTGGAACAACTGCGGACAATAGACCGGAAGCGGCTTCGTGGTTACATTGGGCGTATCAGCAAAGAAAAAATGCTGGAGGTCGATGCAGCCCTGGCAATCAGCATTGGCATAGGATACCCCAAACGAAAGGAGGACTCACAATGTATGAAAATGACGGTGGTTTGCTCTCTCCCAGAGATGCCTACCGATTGATGTTGAAAGATTACCCCGATGTGATGGACATTGGCCAGATGTGTGAGGCCCTTGGGGTAAGCACAAAAACAGGATACAAACTGCTCAAAGATGGGAAAATCGAATATTTGAAAATCGGACGGGCTTATCGTATCCCCAAAGCCCACATTCTGCGTTATTTGAAAATCACTTGTGCCACCGTTGCAGAATAGCTAACTATGGCGCTGTTACCCACCAGATGGACGCAGAAAGTTAACAATTCTGACGCGGATTTACCTGGAGTTTTGTTCTGTCCGATGATACAATAAAGGTGTCATTGGTAGGTGAACTCAATACCGCAAAAGGAGGAACAGATCAGTA
>NZ_NFHA01000032.1:0-33099 GCF_002159225.1 Flavonifractor sp. An91
GCGCTGCGGGATATGCGGGAGGCTTTGGAGGAGGACGGGGCCTATGACGTGATGGTCATCGACTGCCCGCCCAACCTGTCCGCCGCCTGTGTGTCTGCCATTCTGGCCAGCGACGCCATTATCATCCCGGTGCTGTCCGATGCCTGTTCGGCCACCGGCGTGGGGGATCTGGTAGACCAGATCGACAGTCTGCGCTCTCTTCACCCTGATCTTCGAATATCCGGGGTGCTCTTTAACCAGTGGCACAGGGCTCCGGTGGTGGAGGATGCTATGACCACCATTCGGGAGGAATGCCCAGTCCCCATCTTCGACACGGTGATCCGGCGCACCGACAAGGTGCCCGAGTCCAGCTGGGCCCGGATGGCGGTGCAGCAGTGGAGCCCCTTCTGTTCGGCGGCCCGGGATTACCGGGCCTGGGTAGCGGAACTGGCGGCAAAGGAGGGGATCCAGTATGGGCAAGCCTGACCTGGGGCGGCTCATCGCCCAGACTATGGCCCCGACGGCGGAGGACAGGACCATCGAGGTCATTACCGGGGAGATCCTGGATGCCAAGCGGGCTGGGGGAGAGGCTATCCTCACCATTGGCCGGTGCCTCATCGAGGCAAAAGATATGCTGTCCCACGGGGAGTGGCGGTCCTGGCTGGAGGAGCAAGTAGAGTTCTCAGAACGATCCGCCCAGCGATTCATGAGACTGGCCCGGGAGTGGTCAAATCCGACAACGTTGTCGGATTTGGGAGCCTCCAAAGCCTTGGCGCTCCTGGCATTGCCGCCGGAAGAGCGGGAGCAGTTTATGGAGGACCACAAGGTCATCGACATGAGCGCCCGCCAGCTGGAGCAGGCCATCAAGGAGCGGGACGAGGCCAGAGCGGCCGCTGAACGGGCGGCGGCAGACCAGCGCACGGCTGAGCAGGCCCGGGATAAGATGGCGGAGGACATGAAGTTTCTCAATGTCCGTTTGGCTGGAGCCAAAGAGGATCGGGAGCAGGCCATGCAGGATGTGGCTCGCCTGGAGGCTGAACTTGCTGACCTGAAGGCCAAACCGGTGGAGGTAGCGGTAGAGACAGTCATGGACCAGGCTGCCATTGACAAGGCCCGGGCCGACGCCATCGCCGAGATGCAGGAGAAACTGGATAAGGCAAAGGAGGCGGCGGCCAAGGCCAGGGACAAGCAGAAGCAGGCCGAAGCCTCTGTGGAAGTTCTGAAGCGGTCTCTGGAGGAGCGGGACAAGTCGGACAAGCAGGCCGCCATTGCAGGAGACAAGGAGCTGGCGCAGTTTGAGGTGCTTTTTAACCAGGGGCAGGAACTGGCCAACAAGCTCCACGGACTGTTGCTGAAGGCCAGGGGCCGGGAGGATCAGACCGCCGCCAAGGGCATGGAAAAGGCCCTGAAGGCTCTGGCTGAGGCCATCGGGAGGTGCGCGGAGTGATTCAGGAGGCAATTAGGAAGCTGCGGGAGCAGCAGAGCAAGGTCAAGGAGCGCTCTCCTCAGTGGATGGTGGCGGAGCAGCTGATAGATCTGGTGCGGGCGGAGCCCCGGTGCGCGGAGATCCTTGCCCAGGACCTGGAGGTGGAGGCCATGTCCATCACGGAGGCCGAGAAGAAAATCAAGGCCTACGCCGATGGGCACAAAACCGGCAATTTTGCCTGCGTGATGCCAGGTGAGGCAGACCGTATCCTCCGGGAGTTCTACGGCCTACCGGAGCGAGGAGCCGTAGAAGCCGGCGTTATCGGCCTGGATCTGGCCGATTTTCTGGGGTGAGCGCCATGGAAGATATGCGGAATCTGGTGCCGCGCCAGGCACCGGAGGGGTTCCTTACCTGGGTGTCGGCGATCTGTCAGGACGAGCTGGATACCCACGGATTCCTCTACGAGCAGGAGTGGGTGGAGGACTGGGGGCTGGATGTGCTGATGGACGAGTGGGCCAGCCCCAGGAAGCGGAAGATGGTTCGAGTGCAGTGCTCCTGCTGCGGCTATCAGGATCTGTACCACTACGGGAGAGGGCTGAGAGGCTATGGATTTATTCTCCCGGAGAGCTTTACCGAGATGGAGGGCGGGCAGGTCTATGAGGACGGAGACGCCATCCTGTGCCCCAGCTGCGGCTGCCCCGTGCAGATTCGCCGCCGGGCGGCCCTGCGACAGAAGGGGTACTTCGTCCCTTCGGAGAGCCGCGCCATGAGCGCCGCTGTGGTAGGGGAGGACCGCTTGCTGGCCCTTACCGGCTGGGTGATCCAGCGCCGGGTATCCTATGGCGGCGGGGAGTGGCTGGAGGCCGTTGCTGCGGAGGCCTATGTGTTCTCTCCCACGGACTGCGCCCAGCTGATGGGATGGGTCAACGCCTACAGCGGGAACGCCGGGTACTTCATCCAGTACACGCGGGAGTGGAGACAGCCACGGGAGTGGAGGGAACGCTGGGGGGAGGCGGATGAGATCTTCGGCCTGTCGGAGGAACTGCTGGCGGAGAGCTGTCTGCCCCACTGCAAGCTGGACGTGTACATGGAGCACCGGCCCGGGGCGTATCACTTCCCGGTGGCCTGGCTGCGGCTGTACCAGGCTCACCCCAGTGTGGAATCGGTGCTGGTCCATGGCCTGCCCAGGGTGCTGGATGATCTGCTCTATTCCCAGTGCCGGCAGGAGGACCAATGGGAGAAAAACAAGAAGGGCCTTCCGGATCTGCACGAGCTGGACTGGAGCCAGACCCGGCCCGCCCAGATGCTGCACCTGAACCGGGAGGAGCTGCGCCTGGCCCGGGATCAGGACTGGGGACAGCTGTTCTGGGATCTGTTCCGGTACAGCAAGGCCGCGGGGGAGCTCCTCACCGGGGAGGACATCGTCAACGCCTTCTATCTGGGCGACGACCATGTGGGCCAGCTGGTGGGACTGGGGCCGGTGGCAAAAAGCATCCGGTATCTGCTCCAGCAGTGCGGCCAATGGGAGGACGCCTATGTGCCGGAGCCGGAGGACGAGGACCCACCCGCGGACGCGGAGTGCCCGGATGTGCAGATTCTTACCGACTACTGGGATATGGCCCAGCGGCTGGGCTGGGACCTGAGCAATGATCGGGTGCGGTTTCCCCACGACCTGTTTGCCGCCCACGACGAGGCCGCCGTCCAAGTGTCCTTCCTGAAGGAGAAGGGCCTGGCGCCCAGCTTCCGGGTGCGGCGAATGCAGCTGCGTAAGTATGTCTTTGCCGCAGACGGATTTTTCATCCGGCCGGCGGCCAGTCAGAAGGAACTCACCGACGAGGGGAACGCCCTCCACCACTGTGTCAGCAGCTATGGCAAGAATCACGCCAGCGGAAAGACGGCCATCTTCTTCATCCGGAGAAAGAGGGCGCCCAAGGAATCCTACTACACGCTGGAGCTGGATGAAAAAAAGCTGGAGGTCCGGCAGAACCGGGGGCTGCGAAACTGCCCCAGAACACCGGAGGTCCAGGCCTTTGAGGAACTGTGGATCCGCTGGGTGCGGGCGGGGGCACCAAGAGATGGGAGTGGAAAGCCAGTCATTGACGTAGGGAGGGAGGTGATTGTGGCGTGAAGGATGTAAAGCACCTCAAGCCTGGAGATCCCTGCCCGATCTGCGGGAAGCCGATCAAAACAGAGGACCCGGAAGCTTTGTTTGTGCTGTCGGTTCTGGCTGACCTGATCGATGTGGCAAAACAGGACGCAAAAGATACCTGACTGCATAGCCGCTCCGGCTCTCTGCCGGGTGGGTGCGCCACCACCCGGACCTCTCTCTTTTTCTTTGTCCGGGGCCCTGCTGATCCGAAGGCCTGCGTCCCAACGTGGGGTAGTGGTAGGAAAAGCGGGGCGCCCGGCAGAGAGCCGGAGCAGCAAAGTGCCGCCCACAGCGGGGCGGCACTTTGACACATACCATTACAGCTCTTCCTGGTCGGCAATGGGCTTTTGGTGGTACACCTTCAGGCCGGGACCGGAGGTGCCCGACACGATGGGGTTGGCCTTGGCCTTCCCGTGCTTGGCTTTGCCTTGGATCTCGGGCACGGGAGACTCCGAATTGCGGGGCCGGGTGTGGGTCACATCAGGACGTGCCATGCCTTGCTTGGCCATCATATCACCTCAATCTTTGTGTTAAAAGAGCTGCTTGACCTCTTCGGCCATACGTTTCAGGTCTTCCAGGGTGGCAGGCTGCTGCTTGCGGGAGCGGATCTTAGCCTGGATATAACCGGGCAGCTGGACAAAATAGGCCTCCATGGCCGGGTCTTCCATCAGATTGGCATACCGATCGCTGTACGTGGGCTCCATGCGATTCACCTCCGGTGATAGCTTGCCCACGGACAGCGCACTTCATTTCAAACGGAGGGATTGGATGAAAAACAAAAATTTGCGACGAATCTCTGTGTTGGTGACGGCCCAGACTGTCGCCAACCTGGAGAAGCTGGCCCAGATGGACGGACAGCCCAGCATCGGCCGGGTGATGGACAAGCTGGTGCGGGAGAAGATGATCTCCCTGCGCCAGCCGGAGACTCTCTGGAAGAAACATTATATTGACCGGTTCCAAGAGGTGCGCTGATGAAGCGGCTGAAACACATCCGGGCCGGACTCGTGAATTACGATTATCTGGTGGCGATTCCATCCAAAGGAGACAGCCCACGGGTAAGAGCGGCAAAGCGTGCAGCGTCCACTGCGGCGCAGCAGTACATGAACCTCAAAAACAGCTGGAGGGAACTGGAGCTCAAGCTGGGTGCCAATTTTTGGGGAAAGGATCATGTTGTTACCTTTACCTATGACGATGCCCACTTGCCCGCGGATAAGGTTGCGGCGGGGAAGGAGTTCCAGAAGTTTATCCGAAAATTGCGTGGGGGGCGACGAAGGCGACTTAGTAATCTCCTCTATGTGTTTGTGACCGAAGGGTACCACCACAAGGCAGCAAACTCGTTCCTGATGGAGGACGGTTATCTGGAGGATTGCCGCCTCCACCATCATGCTGTAATCAACGGGACAGGCCCAGGCGATTATGACGAACTGCGATCCCTCTGGCACGGGGGAGGCTACATCCGCATTGAACCGCTGGACGTCCACTATTACCGGGAACTGGCCAAGTACATGACCAAAGAGGCCCGAGAGTTCGGAAAACCGAAGCCAGGGGAGCGGACATGGCGGGCGTCCAGGAACCTCAAGGGGTATGAGGTGGAATATACCGACATCCCATCTGACTCCATGACCCTTGCCCCGCCCTTTGGCGCGGTGGACTATGAGGCCTTTGGAGAAGCGAACCCCTATGGATACGCCATGTTTGTGGGAGCCCGATACCTATTATATGAGGAAGCCGATCCAGGACTGTCCTATACAAAAGGACGGCAGCGACCGCCGCTTAGTCATTTTCAACCTTGAAACCAGTGTTAATAATCGAACCGAGCTGTAGAAAAGGAGGAAGGTCCCTTGCAAAAGAGCCCAGAACCGTGTAAACTGGTCAACAAGGATAGACGTATTATCTGTCCCGTCTGCGGCAGACCGACACAGTATCGTGTGCGGCCAGACAGCCAGGCAAGAAACTGGCCCATCTGGTGCAAGCACTGCCGACAGGAAAGTATCGTGAATATCGAAGCGCCTGAGCCAGCGTCCAAAGAGACCAGCGCCTGAGCCAATGATCGCCCGTATGGGGGTCGTGGCTTGGGCGCTTTTGTTTTTCCCTGAGGTGATAGCCAGGGTGCAAAAGGCCGGGCCGCGGCGTCGGAGATAACATGAAAGCATTTGCCAAGCAGTTTTACCGCTCAAAGGCATGGCGGGCCTGCCGTGCAGCATATATCGCCAAGCGCCTGCGGATCGACGGCGGATTGTGCGAGGAATGCCAGGACCAGCAGGGATATATCGTCCATCACCTGATCACGCTGACACCGGAGAATATTGTCAATCCCGCGGTGGCGCTGAACCACAGCTTGCTTGCCTATGTGTGCAAGGATTGCCACGACGCTTATGAGGGCCACGGCCTGACCAAAGGCAAACCCATGGCCTGTTCATTTGGTCCGGACGGTCAGCCCATCGACAGACGGCGGCTTTGACCGCACGAAATATCCCCCCCTATGCCGCGGCGTGGGGGAGGGCCTGGGAGACCGTTGAGCGGGGCTAAAAAAGAGCGGGTCATACGCAGGAGGGGGGTGTGGAAATGGCAAAAGGACCTAGCAAGAAAGAGCTGGGCCGGTTCGCAGATACCTATAAAGCGGCCAGTCCGGAGCAGCAGAAAATCTGCCTTCAGCTGATCCTGAATGCGGTATTCATGGAGGAGCAGTTGACCCAACTTCAGGCTGAAATTCGGGAAAAAGGCGTCAAATCTGAGTACCAAAATGGCGAAAATCAGTGGGGTGAAAAGAAGTCCGTGGAAGTGGATGTCTATAATGCCATGATCAAAAACTACGCCGCAGTGATCCGCCAGTTGGGGGATATGCTGCCCCAGGCTCCGCCCGCCGATGATGAACTGACACACTTCCTGAAAACCGGGGGCGGTGGTGCCAGGTGACGGACCTGGAGCGTTATTGCACTGGTATCCTGGACGGCAGGATCACGGCCTGCCGCCGGATGAAGCAGGTTTCGGAGCGGCTGCTGGAAGATCTCATCAATCCTGGGGAGTTTCACTTTGACCCGGATATCGCTGCCAGGCACATTCAGTTCATCCAGCGCTTTTGCAAGGTCCCATCCGGCCGGCTGGGGGCTCCCCTGAAGCTGGAGCTGTTCCAGCGGGCCCGGTTGGAGGCGGTGTTCGGCTTTGTGGATGATAACGATTTACGCCGATACAACGAAATTCTCATCATCGAGGGGCGGAAAAATGGGAAGACCACGGAGACGGCAGCTGTAGAGTTGGATCTGTTGGTCAATGATGGGGAGGGCGCACCCCAGATCTATAACGTGGCCACCAAACTGGATCAGGCCCGCCTGGGTTACGATGCGGCCGTTAAAATGCGGAAGATGTCGCCGCTGCTGGCCAAGCACCTGAAAAAGCGGTTGTCGGACATCTACTGCCCCATGAATATGGGCTTCATCAAGCCCATGGCATCCAATACCTCTAGCCTGGACGGCCTGGACGCCCATGGCGCCACCATCGACGAATTGGCGGCCATTAAAAACCGGGACCTGTATGACCTTATCAAGCAGGCCATGGGTGCCCGGAGTCAACCGCTGCTCTTTGTCATCACTACCAACGGCTTTGTGCGGGAGGGTATCTTTGATGCCCAGTATCAATATGCCTGTGACATTCTGGATGGAAAGGCAAATAACCCGAGATTTTTGCCCTTTATTTACGAGTTGGATGATCGGAAAGAGTGGGACGATCCGGCGTGCTGGGAAAAGGCCAACCCAGGGCTGGGGACCATCAAAAGCCGTACCTACCTGGCCGAGATGGTACAGAAGGCCAAGGACGATCCCAGCTTCAAGCCCACCGTCATGGTCAAGGACTTCAATATGCCCCAGACTTCGGAGGGAGCATGGCTGCGCTGGGAGGAGCTGAATAATGAAGCCACCTTCCAGATCCCCTTTGACTATGGCATCGGCGGCTTTGACGCGGCCGATACGACGGATCTCAATGCGGCAAAAGCCATCTGTATGCGGCCGGATGACCCAAATCTCTATGTGCGGTCCATGTACTGGATCCCGGAGGCCGTGCTGGAGGAAGCTAGGCGGTCGGGCAGCCGGCGCGAGCGGGATAACGTGCCGTACTCCCTATGGGTGGAGCAGGGCTATATGCGTACCTGCCCCGGACGGAAGTGCGACAAACAGATCTTCCTGGACTGGTTCAAGGAACTGAGGGACAGCGAAGGGCTGTATATGCTCTACATTGGATATGATCCGTGGCACATCGATGACAGCCTGCTGCGGGCCTTCCAGGCGGAATTTGGGCCGGAGTCTATGATTCCTGTACGGCAGGGACCGGCTACCCTTTCCCAACCAATGAAGGATCTGAAGGCCGACTTCCGGGACCATCGTGTGATCTATAACAACAATCCGGTGGATAAGTGGTGCCTGGTGAACAGCGAGGCCAAGACCGACGTCAACGGCAATATCCAGCTGGTCAAGACCCTGGACCCCCGCCGGAGAGTGGACGGCACTGCGGCGCTTCTGTGCGCCTATACGGTGCTCCAGGACAAGAAGGATCTGTACATCAACCTGAACTGAGGTGTGACTATGGGGCTGTTTGAAAAGCTCTTTCCAAAAAAGACCGCCGAAGCGGCAGTTTATACCTACTTCAAGACCCTGGGAGGGTATGCGCCGGTCTACACCTCATTTGAGGGCGGCGTCTATGAGATGGCGCTGACCCGGGCCTGTATCCATACCTTTGCCACCCATGTGAGCAAGCTGCGTCCGGTAGTCATGGGGCCGAACGGGCGCCGGATGGAGCGGATGCTGCAATTCCAGCCCAATCCGTGGATGGATACCAAGAAATATCTGTATCGTTTGGCTACCATCTACAAGACGGAGAACACGGCCTTTATTGTGCCGGTGTGTGAAGATCCCGAACAGCTGCGGCTGTCCGGATTTTATCCGATTCTTCCATCTCAGGCGGAGATTGTGGAGCGCGGCGGGGTGCCCTATGTGCGCTTTCGTTTTCCCACCGGGGATGTGGGGGTGATGGAGCTGGACTATACGGGTATCCTGACCCAATTCCAGTATCGCAGCGACTTTTTCGGAGAGCGCAACGGCGCCCTGCAGCCCACTATGGAACTCATCCACGCCCAGAATCAGAGCATCATCAATGGAGTCAAGGCGTCCGCTTCGGTGCGCTTTCTGGCCAGATTGGTCAACGTGCTTAAGCCGGAGACCATGAAGGAGGAGCGGGACCGCCTGGTCCAGGACAACCTGACATCGGGAAACTCCGGCGGCGTCATGATTTTCGACAGCAAGTATGCCGATATCAAGCAGATCGACAGTAATCCTTATATCGTGGACGATAAGCAGGCGGCCCAGATCCGGGAGTCGGTGTTTGACTACTTCGGTATGTCGGAGGCTATTTTGCAGAACAAGTATACCTCTGATCAGTGGTCGGCTTATTATGAGGGACAGATCGAGCCCTTTGCCATTGAGTTGGGATTGGTGCATACCAATATGGCCTATACGGAGGCGGAGGTGAACCGGGGGAAAGAGATCGCTTTCTCGGTGAATCGGCTCCAGCACATGACCATGTCGGACAAGCTGGAGACAGTGACCCAGCTCTTTGACCGGGGGATGATGAACATGGACGAGGGGCGGGAGGTGTTCCAGCTGCCTGCCCTGAATACCGCAGAATCCAAAAAGTATTACATCCGGCGGGACTACGCCGAGGTGAATGTGCTGGGGCAAGAGCCGCCGGCACCAGAAAAAACGGAGGTGAATGAGAATGCCGGTGTGCAAGGATCGGGAGTACCGGGCAATGCCGCTGATGGTCCCGACAGCAGCCAATAAGAGGTTTGATACCGACTACTATGTGGAGGGCTATGCTACCACCTTTGATGACCCATATGTCCTGTGGGAGTATGACGGTGTTCAGTACAAGGAGGTCATTGACCGCCATGCGTTGGACGGCGCCGACTTGTCCGATGTGATCATGCAGTATGACCACGGTGGGCGAGTTTTTGCCCGGACCGGAAAGAGCAATACTCTGCTCATCGAACCTCAGGAGCACGGACTCTTTATGGCGGCAGACCTGTCCAAAACGGAGCAAGCCAGATCCATGCACGAGGATATCGCCGCCGGACTGGTGACCAAGATGTCCTGGGCGTTCACAGTACAGGAAGACTCCTACGACCGGGATACCCATACCCGGCGCATTTTGAAAATCCGGAAGGTATACGACGTATCGGCGGTATCGTTTCCCGCCAACCCGTCTACCGATATTTCCGCCCGTTCCTGGCTTGACGGAGTGATCGAGGCAGAAAAAGCGGAGCGACTTGCGGCCCAGGCCGCCGAGCGGAGAAAGCAAAGGCTGAGAGTTTATTTGGAGGTAATCAGAACATGAAGCAGAATCAGAGTGTGCTGAGAGGCATTGGCCTCCAGTTTTTTGCAACCCCCAGCGCCCGTATGGGCGAGATCGAGAGTCGTCTGGCTGCCATTGCCCAGGAACTGGAGAAGGATGACGCCGATGTGGACGCCCTGGAGCGGGAGACCCGCGCCCTCAAGGAGGAGCGGGATACCCTGAAGCGCAGCGCGGAGCGGCGGCGGAAGCTGCTGGAGGATATCGGCAGCGGCCGCTCCGGTCGAGTGACCCGTACCTTTGAGGATGAGGGAGTGGAGAGCCGTACCTACGGCGTGGACACCCCGGAATACCGCTCCGCCTGGCTGCGGAATCTCCAGGGCCATGAGCTGACTGTGGAAGAGCGGGCGGCGGTGACCGCGTCGGCGGCCATTCCCACCACCACTATGAACAAGATCATTGCGCGCATGGAGCTGACGCCCATTATCCAGGCCGTGGACGTGACCTATATCCCCGGCAATGTGACTTATCCCATCGAGAAAACCGTCAACGGTGTCAGCTGGGTGGATATGGGTACCGCGGCCACCGACAGCGCCGACGCCCTGGACGCCATTACCCTGGGAGCCTACAAGCTCATCAAGACGGTAGAGATCACAGCCGACGTGATGGCCATGGGCATCGATGCCTTTGAGACCTGGCTGGTGGCCCGCTTGGGCAACAAGATGTCCGTGGCCGTGGCTGCCGCCATCGCAGCCGGAACCGGTAGCAATCAGGCCACCGGCCTGACCAAGCGCGGCGAAATTACCCAGACCGGCACCTACACCAAGGCGGGTATGACCTATAAGGATCTGATGACCATCCTGGCTACCCTGCCCACTCAGTACATGGCCAACGCCAAGTTTGCCATGCCCCGGGCCGTGTTCTATTCCGATCTGCTGGGTATGACGGACAGCAACGGAAAGCCTGTGGTGGTGGCCGATGTCCAGAGCCCCGCCAAGTTCAATATCCTGGGCTATCCTGTGATTCTGGAGGACAGCTTCCCCAAGGACAACATCGTATTTGGAGACCTTTTCGAGGGCTACAAGTTCAACTTTGCTATGTCTCCCACCGTGGAGAGCGACAAGTCGGTGGCCTTCCGCAGTGGCTCCACCGTCTACCGGGTCATGGCTCTGGCGGACGGCAAGCCTGCTGACAAAAACGGCCTGTGCCTGTTTACCCGGGCAGGCGCCTGATATCCTGTGCCGGCGGCCCGGATAGGGCCGCCGGCGGATCTAGGAGGGATGTGACATGAGCCAGGTGGAGGATATCCGTCGGGCATTGCGTATTTCCAACGACAGCCTGGACGATGAGATCCGGGATACCATCGACGCAGCGGTGCTGGACCTCAGAACGGCCGGAGCTGGACGGGGTGATGTAGATGCCCTGACTCGTATGGCAGTGAAGCTGTACGCCCGCTGGCAATTCGACTACCGGGGCAAGGGGGAGCAGTACCGACAAGCATATGAAAGCCTGAAGGCTGCGCTTTCCCTGTGCCCGGAATATAGGGAGGATGACGGTGATGGATGATACACTGGTGCTCATCGGTCAGTCCTACATCCAAAATGATCTTTTGGAGCAGGTGCCCAGTGGGCCGGTGCGGACTGAGATCTTTGGTGAAGAACGATCGGTCACCCGGTCGGAATGGTACGAAGGGGGCCGGGAGGGAATGAAACCAGAATGCCTCTTTATTACACCGTCTGTCAACTACAGTGGACAGCAGGAGGCGGAGCTTCATGGACGCCGGTTTCGAATCTACCGTACCTACCGATGCAGGGAAACGGATGAAACGGAGCTGTATCTGGAGGAGCAGGCGGGGGTAGCCGATGGGAAAGATACGTATTAACCAGCTGGAGGCTGCCTTGGGGACGGAACTGTCCCGCTATGGGACTGAGGTCAATGAGGAAGTCAAGAAGGCTGTGAGATCTGCAGCTCAAGATTGCAAAGTGGACATCCAGCGCCGCAGCCCCAAACGGACAGGGAACTACCGCAAAGGCTGGCGGACTGAAATAGTCTACGATGGCCCTGATGGCATCCGGGTTCGGGTGTTTAACGGGACAAATGGGCAACTGACCCACCTGCTGGAGAACGGCCATGCAAAGATCGGCGGCGGTCGGGTGGGCGGAACGCCCCACATCCGCCCTGCGGAGCAGAAGATTGAGCGGCAGCTGCTGCAGGGATTGAAGGAGGCATTGGAGCAGTGACCCAGAAAGAACTGGCGGATCGCCTGGCAGGTACAAGACTGCCCGTGGCCTACCGTGCTTTTCGTACCAGACAGGCGCCCCCCTATATCTGCTATCTTTATGCCTACGATACGAAGTTTTTTGCGGATGATGCCATGTACTTCTCAGCCGGACACTATCAGGTGGAGCTCTACACCAGCGTCAAGTCTCCAGATATGGAGTCGGTGGTGGAGGATGCTTTGACCGGTCTTAACTGGGAAAAGACGGAGGAGTATCTGGCATCGGAAAAACTGTATCAAATCTTATATGAAATTGAGGTGTGATCATGGCAACAGGCAAAGCCAACAAGGTCAAGTTTGGCCTGAAAAATGTACATTACGCGCCCCTTACCGTTGGGGAGGAGGGCGAGATCACCTTCGGGACCCCTGTGGCGATTCCCGGCGCGGTCAATCTCTCTATGGATGCCCAGGGAGATCCCAGCACGTTCTATGCCGACGACATGGCATATTACGTTACCACCGCTAATGACGGGTACAGTGGGACTCTGGAGATTGCCCTGATCCCTGACAGCTTCCGGAAGGATATTCTCAAGGAGACGGAAGACGAGACCGACAAGGTGCTGGTGGAAAACGTCAGGGCAGAGAGCCAGCCCTTTGCGCTGCTCTTCGAATTCGCCGGCGACCAGAAGGCAATCCGCCATGTTCTGTACAACTGCTCCGCGTCTCGCCCCAGTGTAACCGGCAGTACCACCACCAATACAAAGGAGCCTTCCACGGAGAGCCTTACTCTTACGGCGTCTCCCTTGGCCAACGGCAATGTCAAAGCCAAAACCACCCCGGATACGCCGGATGAAAAATACAATAACTGGTACAAGTCCGTATGGCAGCCTACCGCTGCTACTGCCTGAGAGAGGTAGTATATGGAGAAGATCATTCAGATCGACGGACGTGATATTTGCTTCCGGGCAACCGCGGCCATTCCGCGCCTGTACAGGATCAAGTTTGGCCGGGACATCATGCAGGACATGAAGGATATCCAGCAGGCGGTGGAAAAGGCGCAAAACGGCGAGGAACCCATTCCGGTAAAGCTGTTGGAGGTGTTTGAGAATGTGGCATATCTGATGGCCCGTCATGCAGCTCCTGATATGCCGGAGCATAGCGTGGAGGAATGGCTGGATGGATTTGATACCTTCTCCATCTACGAAGTGTTCCCAGAGCTGCTGGAGTTGTGGAGGGCCAACAATGCCACCCTTGTGGAAAGCAAAAAAAAACGAACCCGGTAGACCGGGAAATGACAACTGCGCTGTTCCTGCTGAGGACAGCGCAGTTGGGTATACCTATCCGAGACTTGGACCTGCTTACCATCGGAATGGTGACCGATATGCTGATAGAGGCGGGCAATGATGGGTATGAGTATGACCGTCTGCCTACCCAGGGAGACTTTGACGCATTTTAGGGAGGTGCCGAATGTCAAGAAATCGCATACGCGGCATCACCGTTGAGATCGGCGGTGACACCACCAAGCTGGACAAAGCACTGGCCGGCACCAATAAACAGTTATCCACTACCCAGCAGTCCCTTAAAGATGTAGAGCGACTGCTGAAGCTGGACCCGGGCAATGCTGAACTTCTGGCGCAGAAGCAGCGCCTGTTGGCCCAGGCAGCAGATAACACGGCCAAGAAACTGGATACCTTGAAACAGGCGGCCCGAAATGCTGATCAGGCTTTGCAGCGGGGAAAGGAGTATCAGGCCAAGTATGAGCCGCTGAAAGCGGAGTTGGACAGCGTATCAGCTTCCTTGAAGGGGCTGGAAGCCAATGAGGCATCTATGCGGGAGAAGCTGGATGCCGGGCAGATCTCCGCACGGCAATATGAAGCGTTTGCCCAAAAACTGGAGGAAACCAGGAAAAAGCATAAGGAACTCCAGCAGGCTGTCAAAGATCTTGATCAGGAATTTGCCGGGGCAAAGATGGACCAAGGGCAGTATGATGCGCTCCAGCGGGAGTTGGCAGAAACCGAGCGGGAAATGAAATCCTTGGAGGACCAGGCCAAGGAAAGCACCTCTGGTTTGAAGAAACTTGGAGATGCGGCGAGTGAAGTATCCACAAAAGCCGGCAAGGTCAAGGACACCTTTGCGCCGGTGACGGCAGGAATTGTTGCCTTGGGTGCGGCGGCAATCGCTACTGTTCCAGCTACGGAAGAATTCAGGGCAGACCTTTCCATGCTGGATAACAACGCCCGGCAAGCAGGTGTAGGTATCGATGCGGCCCGGCAGGCCTTTCAGAACTTTAATACCGTATCCGGCGAGACAGACAGCAGTATTGAGGCTGTGAGCAATCTGCTGCAGGCTGGTTTTACAGAGTCCAATCTTCAGCGGGCGGTAGAGGGCTTGGCCAATGCGGCGATCACATTCCCCGATACCTTGAAGATTGAATCACTGGCCGACAGCCTGCAGGAGACCTTGGCTACAGGAACGGCCACTGGGCAGTTTGCGGAGCTGTTGGATCGAGTGGGGTACGGTGCGGAGAATTTTTCCCAGAACCTGGCCTTCTGCACCACGGAATTGGACAAGCAGAAGCTGGCCCTGTCTGTGTTGGTAGACGGGCCGCTGAAGGGTGCTTATGATGGCTGGCGGAAGAATAATCAGGGACTGGTGGAGAGCCGGGATGCCAGCCTGGAACTGCAAACGGCCATTGCTCAGCTGGCGGAGAGTATTCAGCCGATTATGACGGATCTAGTGGAATTTGCCACGCAGTTTCTGGATTGGTTTAACAGTCTGGACGACGGAACAAAGAGGGCTATCGTTGGGATACTCGGTGTGATGGCGGCCATCAGCCCGATGGCTGGGCTTGTGGCGAACGTATCCAGAGTGCTGCCCAATATGGTGGACCTCTTTGGAAAACTGGGGGCAAAGGGGCTGATTGTGACTTTGGCGCTGGGGACGCTGATTGGCCTGGCAGTCAAGGTGGCGGATGCCTGGGACGACATGAGTGGTCTGGAAAAAGCAGTGGTTATTTTGTCTGCGGTAGGTGTAGCAGCCCTTACCGCTGCGGTGGCTTTAGGTGCATTTCAATCTGCTGCGACGTTGGGTGTTGCGGCCGCGTTGATTGTTGCCGGCATTGCTACTATTATGGTTGCCATCAATTCCGCCACCCAGCGGGCCAATCAGGCTACGCAGGATCTCAAGCGGGCCACAGCTGCCGGGTCGGATATCCCGGGCTTTGCCAAAGGAGGCGTGGTACCGCCCAATCAGCCCTTCCTGGCGGTGCTGGGCGATAATCGGCAGGAGCCGGAAGTGGTATCCCCTTACTCCACTATCAAACAGGCAGCCAGTGACGCACTGTCGGAGCGGGGAAGTTCTGCAGGTACAGGCAGAGGAGATATATACCTGGATGGGAAAAAAGTCGGTCGGGTGCTTTATTCCAGCATAGAAAGCGAACGCAGCCGGCTTGGGGTCCAGCTGATCGGAGGACGGCGGTAATGGTAGAACTGGACGGCAAGCAATATAAGGTGCGGGTCAAGATCAAGACCATGGAGCGGTCTTTTCGGGTAGAAGATAGCGAAAGATCCGGTCAGGTGAAGTCCGGTCGATATTTCCGTGATATTATCGGAACTTACTATGATTACTCTATGGAGGTGGAGCCAGATCCCGCAGCCCCGGAGGATTATGACTCCTTCTATGAGACAATCAGTGCGCCGGTGGAGTCCCATAAGATTGTTGTGCCCTATGGTCAGACGACCATGACCTATGATGCTATGGTAAACGCAGGAAAGGACATTCAGCGGGATAAAATTGGTGGAGTCAATCGCTGGAGTGGCCTGAAGGTCAGTTTTTCTGCTCTGGCACCTCAAAGGAGGCCGGTATGAGTGATACAGTCAATCGCTTGGTTTATGGTGAGCTGATCTTCACGGACCAGGAGATACAGGAGGGAGAGACCTATGAGGCAACTGCTCTGTTGTCAGATGCGCTGGAGATCGGGACATTTCAGATGGAACTTTATCTCCGGGATGAGAACAAGGGAGCTGCATTGACCGGTTTTCGGAGGAACGACAAGCTGCTATATTACCACCGGGAAAGGTTGCAAGGAACCTATTACATCGAAAGCGTAGAGCGCACAGGCAAGTTTACCTATACCATAACGGCCAACAATGCGCTGGCGCTGCTGGATCAGTCCGATCACATGGGCGGGATCTACACCGGACAGACCGTGGAGGAGCTGGTGGCAGAGATTTGCAATATTCCATACCAGGTACAGACCAAGTTTGCCAAGGTCAAGCTGTACGGGTGGCTGCCGGTGGCTACCCGGCGGGCCAACCTGGCCCAGGTGCTTTTTGCCGTGGGCGCCCAGGCAAAGGTGGATCAGGTAGGGACGCTGCGTATTGAGGCGTTGTGGGATGGCGTATCATCTGCAATCACGCCGGATCGGGTCTTTTGGGGGGATAAAGTCCGTTATGAGGCGCAGGTCACGGAGGTATCCGTCCTGGAGCATCAATATATTCCTGGTACTGAAGAGATTCAGCTGTTTGAAGGCACCACACAGAGTGGAGATGTGATTCAGTTCCAGGAACCTGTCCACAGCCTGGCGGCCTCCGGTTTTTCTTTGCTGGAGCAGGGTGCCAATTATGCCAAAGTGTCGGCGGGGACCGGTACTTTAACAGGAAAGAAATATGTCCATACCACCAGAGATGTGCGTCAGGCTGTAACACCTGATGATGTGGCCAATGTAGTGGAGGTCAAGGAAGCCACATTGGTATCGCTGGTCAACTCTGCGGCTGTGGCGGAGCGTCTGGCGGAATATTACAAGTGGATTGAGGCCATGGAAGCTACCGTGGTATACGATGGGGAGCGCCCCGGCGATGTGATCGCGTTTGAGCATCCTTTTGGTGGTGCGTCGGTGGGATGCGTCAAGTCAGCATCTATCACCATAGGCGGCAGGCTGGTGGCCGAAGAGGTGACGGCAATCGGCTATAAACCTCCTTCATCCGATATTGTGGAAATATACGATGTGCGGAAGTTAATTACAACGAATGACCCTATCGTCGTTCCTGATGGCGTTACAAAAATGCGTGCAGTTCTTATTTCCGGTGGGACCGCCGGGCAAAATGGGACGGATGGAGAACCCGGCGCGGACGGAGAGAGCGCCCGGTGTTCTGCTGGTGACAATGGAGAATTTACAAGCGGGTCTCAGGGAGCCGGAGGCGCCGGTGGTAGCAAGGGGCTCGGTGGGTCCGGCGGAAAAGTGTACTCCGTTGATATTGAGGTTTTACCCGGGCAAGTTATATCACCCAATATCGGACTTGGCGGGGTAGCGTCCGACATCTCCGGCGAACAAGGAGCCGCAGGTTCCGCCACAACCCTCACTGTTGGAGGGGTTGTTTATACAAGTGACGACGGGAGCGCTTCGCCTTCTGGGTATACGGATCTTGTAACGGGTGAAGTTTTTGCGGCAACCGGCCCGGACGGAGTGGACGGCGGCGCGGGCGGAAAATCTGCGTCTAAGTCGGCGAGCGCGGAAAATGGTACAGATGTCAGTGAAAGTACGGGCGGAAAGCTTTCCACAGGGAACAAAGTAGGCGATGATAGCAAATACGGCCCGTGGATTTACCAATCCAGTTCGGATTATAAACAAAAAATAACAGAGGAGTTCAACAAAAAACTGTACTCCGGGCATGACAGTTATAAAAGAGACAACGGAGCTTTTATCTCCTCTGGATCAAAAATAAACATAGGATATTCTTATATGGGCCCAAGCATTAAGACCGGAACAGTTTATGCCGATTTTACAAGAACTAGTATTCCAACAGGTGAAACAGGTACTGTTGCAATAACAAGCAGTTCTATGGTAGAAACAGAAGTTAGAGACCTAGGGTACGAGGACGCAAAAGTTTATCAATGGAGGCACCAGGCAAGCATAACACACAAAAGAAGCCGTGCCGAAAGTACCTATGGAAATCTTGGCGCGGGTGGCGGCGGAGCCGCGAACGGTGTGAACGGGAATGACGCAACCCCAACCTGTGAGGGCGGCGCTGGCGCTGACGCGGTTACCCCAGAAATCCCAGATAAAATTGGAACTGGAGGAACTGGCGGCAGCGGCGGCGGCGGCGGCGGAGCTGGTGGTAACGGTTATATCTCCGTAGAAGGAAATGACGGCGACGTAGCCTATTCTAAATACCAGTCTGGCATGATGGGCGGCCCCGGAGGAAAATTCGGAAAGGGCAGCAACGGAGCGCCAGGTGGAATAATCCTCTATTACGGAGAGCCTAAAGTGATCGTTTCCGGCCCGCTGAAAGAAAAAAATAACCGTCAATTTTTGGACCGACACGGTAGACGCTTTACAGTGTGAGGTGAGTTTTATGACAACAGAAGAAAGACTCGACGCTTTAGAGCAGGCCCTGAGAAACATGAAGGCCGCGCAGGAACCGACCAAGTATTATACCAGCAAGTACAGCGGTGAGGAGATTGACGCGCTGCTGGATGTTGTGGCGGCTCAGCAGGCGGCAACAGAATAATTTTCTGCCTGGGTGTATGAAAACATACATCATTTTTATGAGAGCCGCTATAGGTGGGAGGTAGTGCTATGATCAAGTTTGACAACTGGCGCATTTTAAACCAAGGAAAGGTATTGGCCCGACAGTATGACAACCTGACCCGGGAATTGAGAGTGGAGGGGATCATCCCGGAGGGCTGGACCTGGGATCTGCTGGTGCAGGCCGGAAAAAATCTGGATATTATCCGCCTGAACCAGGGGGAAAACAGCCTGTCTGTAATGCTCACATCTGAGATGCTGGCGCTGGCCGGGTACTATGTTCTTCAACTGAGGGCCACTCAGGGAGAAAAGGTGCGGCATACCAATGTACTCCGGGTATATGTACCGGAGAGCCTGTCCGGCGACGGACATTGGCCCGAGGTGCCGTCGGAGTTTACGCAGCTGGAGCAGCGGGTGAGGGAACTGTCGGAGGAGGCCGGGGCGGCGGCAGAGCAGGCGGAGAACGCGGCAGAAGGTGTGGCCAACAATGCCAAAGCGGCTCAGGAGGCGGCTGGACAAGCTCAGACAGCTCAAGACGCCGCCCAGGGAAGCGCCAAGCAGGCCGGGGCCGCTGCTGCCGCCTCTGCCGAGTTGGCCAAGACCGCTGCTGACAGTGCCGCCGCCGCCACACAGGCGGCACAATCTGCCAGTGATGCTGTGAGCAGTGCTCAGACCAGCGTACAGACCGCCACGGCCCAGGCTCAGGCTGCCGCGGATGCCGCCCAGCAGGCCAGACAGGCCCAACAGGCCGTAGAGACCGCTGCCGGAAACGCGGCCCAGTCCGCGCAGGCGGCGGCAGAGGCACAAACTCAGGTTGCACAGGTGGGCGCACAGGTAAGTGCCGATGCTGAGGACGCACGGGATGCTGTGACAAAGTCCACAGCCGCTGCCGCCCAGGCGGGAGAGAGTGCCAGGGTGGCCCAGGAAGCTGCCCAGCAGGCCCTCGGTTCTGTGCTGCCGCCTGCTACAGGATTGCCTGACGGTTATAGCTTGCAGACCCAGGGCGGACAAGCCGTGTGGGGTGAAAGTGCCGGGGGTGGCAGCGAAATGGAGTTTATAAACTCCATGACGCTGGATCAGGCTGTGACGTCTGGGAGAATTGATGTAGATACTACAGGACAGCCGTTCGTTTTAAGCGAGGCTATTGCGACTGTAAAACTGCCAAAAGGGGAAATGTTGAATAACCCCGTATATTACTGGTATTTCACAGCTGATACAAAATTCTATGTAAACCGCTCTATAGGGAACGGGAATGAATTTAGTTTAATTGCAGAAGGTAACGCATCGATTGGGTATATTAAATTATATTATACTTCTACCTATTCTGGGACCTCTGGTATTTATGCAAACCTTGTCGAAGTAAATCAAAATATCACAATGTTCCGATTCGCTAATTTTGATGGCGTACCGTTGCCGGCTGGTACGGCAATCAGTCTGTATGGCAAGAGAAAGGCGGTGTAATGGTGAAAACCTGCGTGAATGGCATAACCAGAGACATGACCCCGGAGGAAATGGAGGAATTCAACCGGTTGCAGCAGGAGCAGCCTGCGCCTACAACTGAACCGGATCGTCTGACCGCGCTGGAGCTGGCGGTGGCTGAGCTCGGCGTGGCGATGATGACTGCGATGGGAGGTATGAGCAATGGCTAATTTGTACGCTGACCTCATCCGCCGCGGTCTGTGGACGCTTGAGCAGGTCCCCGCGCTGTGGCGGGAGGAAGTGGAGGGAATGCTGTGAAAAGGATCGCATCCATCCAGCTGAGCCAGGTCCAGCGGATTGAAATCATCGTCACCAACTGCCGCAAATCTCTGGATGAAGTCAAGGCCGAAACCGGCGCGGACTACATACTGAATGGCGGTATGTGGAACCCGGACGGTTCCCCGTGCGCTGGCCTCAAAGTCGGAGGGAAGCTGCTGTCCAAGACGCCGTGGGGCAATGTTCACGGCTATGGATGGACGGACACGGATATCCACATGACCCTGGATTGGGAAAACAGCCCCAACTATCTGGCGGTATCGCCTATCATCAAGGACGGGGCAAAGTACCCCGAAAAGACCTATGCCGCCGCACAGGACGGCGTGCGCGGCCGGTCTGCCATCGGTATGACAAAGGACGCTTTGGTGCTGTATTGCTCCGGCGACGGCACCAGCGATTCAAGCGACCCCGAAGCGCTGACCCAGGAACTGCTGGCCCTTGGCTGTGACTCGGCCATGATGCTGGATGGCGGAGGATCGTCCCAGTGTGATTTTACCGGGGAGCAGATCAAAGCTACGCGGAAGGTCCACAACTGGATCTGCGTTTGGACAAAAAAGACGGCGGAGACGCCGCCGGACAAGGAGGACAAGCCTGTGAGCAAGCCTATTGTATGCCTGGACCCCGGACATGGACCAGGGTGCGTCAACGGCTCCCTGGATGGGAGCTACAGGGAATGTGACTTTACCTGGGATATGTATACCCGCCTGCGGCCTCTGCTGGAGGCACAGGGTATTACCGTGGTAGGCACCCGTGAGCAGGAGAGTGACTATCCCAGCCTCAGCGCACGGGCGTCCATAAGCAACCGGGCGGGGGCCGATCTGTTCGTTTCCCTCCACTCCAACGCCGCTGGGAGTTCTGCCCGGGGCTTTGTGGCCTTCACCTCCGCGCCCCCGGAGACGGCAGCCCGGAACAAGCTGGCGGCCGCCATCATCAACCGTATACACGCCGCCGGTGTGGTGCTGTGGGGGAGTGGGCTGGCCCATGAGCTGTACACAGTGCTGGCCTCCACCACCGCCCCGGCGGTACTGCTGGAGTACGGCTTCCACACCAACGCCCAGGACCTGGCCCTGCTGAAAGATACCACTTACCGGGACAAGCTGGCCCAGGCCACCTGCGCCGGGATCTGCGACTATCTGGGCCTGGAGATCAAGGAGCCGGACAAGGAGAGCGGCCAGCCCAATGAGCCGGATTCCTGGGCCAAGGAGGCGTGGAGCAAGGCGGCTGCCGCCGGCATCTTCGACGGCACCCGGCCCCGGGACGGGCTGACCCGTCAGGAGGCTGCCGTGGTGCTGGACCGGCTTGGACTGCTGCCGGAGAAAGGAGCCTGACATGGAGCACATCAATTCCTTCAAGGCGGCGGTGGCCGCTGTGTGTGCCGCCCTTACCGCCCTGTGGGGGTGGTTCGGCTGGCTGGTGGTGGCCTGGATCGTGTGCATGATCATCGACTACGCCACCGGCTCCGCTGCCGCTCTGCGGGCGGGGAAGTGGTCCAGCAAGACCGCCCGGGACGGCATCTGGCACAAGCTTGGCAGCGTGGTGGCCGTCATTGTGGCGGCCGTTTTGGACATGGTCATTGGCCGCCTGCTGGCCCATGTGCCGGGGGTGGAGCTGCCCTTTACTTACACGGTGCTGCTCTGCCCCCTGGTGGTGATCTGGTACATCCTCACCGAGGCGGGTTCCATCATCGAGAACGCCGGGGCTCTGGGGGCCCCCATTCCCGCCTGGCTCACCAAGATGATCGCAGCATTGGAGTCCAAGGTGGATCAGGCGGGGGACAATATGTCATCTAAAGAATGATAAACTCAAACAGCCCTTCGGACTTTCCGGAGGGCTGTTTTTGTTACATTATTATATACACTATATGTATGGGATTCGGATGTAATGCCGCCGGTGTAGTGGGATGCCGCATCATCGATTCTCCCCGAGAACGGCTGATTGCCATCCTTACCAACAGTTTTGTTCCATGCAATGGGCGATTCCCAACCCTGATTGCTCTGATCACCATGTTTTTTGTGGGTACGGCAGGAGGGTTGTGGCAGGGAATGGTATCCTCACTGCTGCTCACCGGGGCCATTCTGCTGGGCGTGGTTATGACCTTCGGCATATCTCGTCTCTTATCCAATACGTTGCTGAAGGGGATTCCGTCGGCCTACGCCCTGGAGCTGCCGCCCTACCGCCGCCCCAGAGTGGGGCAGATTCTGGTCCGTTCGGTGCTGGACCGTACGCTGTTCGTATTGGGGCGGGCGGTCGCCGTTGCCGCGCCCGCTGGTTTGGTGATCTGGCTATGTGCCAACATTACTGTAGGAGGAACCAGCATCTTGGGCTGGTGCACTGGTTTTCTGGACCCCTTCGGCCGGTTGTTGGGCATGGACGGCACTATTTTGATGGCCTTTATATTAGGCTTCCCTGCCAATGAGATTGTGATCCCCATCATTCTCATGTCCTATCTGTCCACTGGAACCTTACAAGATACGGGAAGCCTTGAGGCTCTTCGGGAACTGTTGGTGGTAAACGGCTGGACTTGGACCACAGCACTGTGTACCATGCTGTTTTCTCTGTTCCACTGGCCATGCTCCACCACCTGCCTAACCATCGCGCGGGAAACACGCAGTGTAAGATGGACGGTGCTGGCTGTGGTTATCCCAACAGCGCTGGGAATCTGCCTTTGTTTGCTGACAGCCACTGCCTCAAGGCTGCTGGGGGCAGTGTAAATAAGGTCTGACTGGAAGTTTTTTAGGAAAAATCAAAATTAACTCTTTACAAACAGAGGGATGGTTGCTATAATAATCTGGCACGTTAAAAGAACGTGTCAGATGCGCCCGTAGCGCAATTGGATAGAGCGTCAGATTCCGGTTCTGAAGGCTGGGGGTTCGAGTCCCTTCGGGCGTACCACGAAGAAATCCTGTAACCATAAGGGTTACAGGATTTCTTTTTTGCTTTTGGGGATTGTTTTCCCTTATGGTTTCCCTTATTGCTTACTTGGAGAGGGAAAACACGTTTGACACATCTGTTTTTGATCGGCTCTTGTAGTCATATCTTTTGATTATTCGCTTTAAATAATAGTAGGTACAAAAATGATGTTAGGATAGAACTTTATAATTTGTAACCTTGTTTGCGATATTCCTCAATCAGCTCGGCGGCTTTTTTGTTTTCTTCCATTCCCTTTTTATCAAAATGATCCGAGATAAAGCCGATAAGCGCAAGGACAGCAAGGATCATGCACACGATGCCCGGCCACTTCATGGAAAAGAAATAGTTGATAGCCAAGCCAATAGCTGCGATAACGATAGCACCGATGATTCCGGTCACAGGCGATTCCAGGCTGCTTTTGTAGTCGGCGGCCTTTTTCAGAGTGTCCTTCAACCTCTGCTTCGTCATTTCGTCCAGAACTGACAAAAGCATCCCTTTTTCA
Organism: Flavonifractor sp. An91; assembly: GCF_002159225.1. Classification (NCBI taxonomy): domain Bacteria; kingdom Bacillati; phylum Bacillota; class Clostridia; order Eubacteriales; family Oscillospiraceae; genus Flavonifractor; species Flavonifractor sp. An91. Next base: position 23,802 of record NZ_NFHA01000032.1, read on the forward strand.
CGTTCAGAGAGTGCCATATCCAGGATCCTTTTACGCAGCATCAAAAAATCCTGTTCAGTAGAACACATTTGAAGCCAGTCGGAGACCTTCTGCCGTGTTTCTGCTTCCATCACCTGCTTTTCAGCCGCTCGTTCCCGGTTTTCTCTTCGCTGGGATGTAGTAGTTCTGGTATGGTTCGTTTGGCCGGCCTGTGCATGATCAGGCCGGGCGCGCTCTGCTGCTTTTAGTAAGTAGATGCTCTGTTGTACATTGATCTGATCCCCACATTGTGTGCAGAATGCGGTCTCTTTTGTTTCGTTTACTTTTGTGACCGCTCCGCACTGAGGGCATTTTCCATTCACAATCGCCATAAGATTCCCTTCTTTTTATATTTTATGGATTATAAAAGCTGTGTACCACACTCGGAACAGTATTTTGCACCTGTTTCATTTTCAGCTCCGCATTCAAAGCAAAATTGCACTTGGTTTGTATTGCTTCCTGCTGTCATTGTGGAATATGTAACGAATTTCTCTGCTGCCTGTATTTCAATATCTGTCTTGGGCAGACTGTTATACCATTCAATTGCATCCCACAGGTTATCCTTTGTATGATGGAGTGATGCAAGAAATATAATAATGCATACAATAAACTCTATAAAATCGCCTAAAACCATCTCTTGCACGATATCGGCACCGTTTAAGAGATGGATACCGTATTCCCCAAAATACAGATAATTGCAACCGTTACTCTCGTTCTTTTTCTGATGGATATCTTGAAGCGCATCTTGAAGAGTCAATTGAGCAGAAACGCCTGTGTCTTTTAAATATATATGTTTATCTGTGATTAGAAAGCCACTCTTTCCGCTTTTCATCAGTGTGGCATCGTATAAAAGCAACGGCGTCTCCTGACCATAAGTGGCATAGCAATCACGAGCATTTTTCAGAAGGGAAGCGGCTGCCGCATCACACGCAGGGAAGAAGTAAAATTGTTCCTCATTTGCAATATCAAATATAGCTTCGATGGATTCAAGTGCATCTGTCATATCTGTACTGATATCAGCTAAACAGAACTCATCATAACCTAAATCATTTAAAATCAGATCGTCTAAAAAGCCGCCTTGGTATTCTTGCATGATCTGTACGGCTGGGGCTATCGCTAATTTTAACTGTGTATAGATAGAATAGATATCAATCCCGAAGAAGGCGGCGAAGTCTGCCATTTGACTGACCCGGCCAGGTAATACTTGAACAGCCGTTTTGTAGTGAGTAGCGCTAAAGGGAAACGCGCACAACATAGTTGCGACAGCATCCTCCATGTCGTATTCCGAGATGTTTCCCTGCATCAGATCACTTTGAATCTTATTGGCTTTGGCCAGCTCGGCGCCGGTATAAGAACAGAGATGAAATTGGGACTGATGAGCATTAATCAGATCGACCAACGCATAGTGCATATAAAACAGAACGGTCATAAGCGCATTTCCAATTTTCTCCCTGATATTGGATCGGCGAAAGAGATTGTCTTTGGCAGATGATGCGCTGATCGCTGTCCCCATTTCTCCAAATGCATTCCCGATTGAATGCAATGCGCCTGTTGCCATATTGATGGCGCCGGCGGTAGCCATTCCTTTTACTGCGCCGGAGAGTCCAAAGCCACCGCCTACTACGCGGCCACGACTAGCTTTTCGCATCTGCCGGTACTCAGTCATTTCCTGCTGATGCGCAAGAATCTTGTGGTATTCTTCCGTGATTTCTTCGACCACTGCACCGAGATTATCGCAGTATTCCGAAATATAAGTTTGTATCTCAGAGTTAGTAACACCAAATATCTTCAGGCTAGAAAGTACGCTGTCAATCAAAGATATACCTTCCCCAAGTCTTTCCGAAAGATCGCCTTTGAGATCACGCACCAATCCGTCCATATCATGATAAGTAACGTAAAACCCCTCTATAAACTCATCATGATTTTCTTTTGCCATTTGTAGAAAATCTCTTCGGATCTCATAATAGATCTCGATGGTAGAATCGAATGGGATTTCGCGCCCAAAAAGTGGGACCGTGATTTGTAGGCGCGAGCTTGTAGACGGAACACTACACGATATGACTTGGGAGCCGCAGAATGGGCAAAACTGCATTCCTGTAGATAATTCATTTCCACATTTGTAGCAGAACATAAGATCACCTAATTGTTCAGTTAAAGTTTGTAGGTATTTGGCACTTTCTTAATCAGCAGATACTCTGCGCTGGTCCGTGAAAATTGTGAGATCATTTATATATTTAAAAGAATAGCATATATATTTATAGATGTAAATAATCCCAGGATATTTTGCTAAAGTTATAGCAAAACAGATGGGAGCATCGATATGGAGATAGGACAACGCATCATGGAGCTACGCGAAAGCGCAGGCTGGACCACGAACCGCCTGGCCAATCTGTGTGGGCTTTCTCAGAGTTTCTTGCGCTCGGTAGAACTGGGCGAGAAAGGGATCTCGGTGGAAAATCTACAGCTAATCTGTGATACCCTACACATCTCCCTACGGGATTTTTTTGATGTCCCATCCGAACAGGACACAGAGCAGGATCGATTGCTGCGTGAAATTACTAAGCTCACAAATGAACAGAAACTGGCGTTGATTTCTTTTCTGGAGTCGTTGGCCAAATAAAACTGGGGTCTCCGTACTGATGGAGACCCCAGTTAGTTCAGCAGGGCATACTTGTTGATGGGCAGATTGGAGTTCATTTTACGGCATTTCTATTTTTCCTGTTCCTCCAGTTGATCCAAAAAGCGATTTATTTTTTCCGCGCCTTCCCGGCGCATCTGGTCTGTGACGTGTCCATATGTATCCAGGGTAAAGGCCGCTGCATAGTGGCCCAGGTTCTCCTGAACGGTTTTGATATCACAGCCGGACTGCAGCGACAGCACGGCATAAGAATGTCTGAGATCATGAAAGCGCAGATCCGGCAGTCCCATCGCAGCAAAAATGCGTTTCAGGTTACGGTATACCACATCGTGCTTGATGTGCCCGCCCAGCTCATCGGTAAAAACCAGATGCTCAGGATTACTCCACCCCTCCTGGAAGAACTCTGCCGACTGATCCTGGAGAGCCTGCTGTTTCTCCAGTGCCCGGATCGCCGCATCAGGCAGCACAATAATCCTGGGCTTGTTACTTTTAGGGGTAGTATACCGATAACCCTCCTTTCCGCCCAGAAACTGGAGCTGCCTCTTGACCGTTATAGATCCCTTTTCCCAGTCAATATCCTCCCACTGCAGGCCAAGCAGTTCGCTCTGGCGCATACCGGTCAGCAGGTCCAGGAGATAGAGGTACTGGTACCGGTGCCCCTCAATAGCCCTGAGAAATTCGGTGATCCGCTCCGCCTCCAGCACATGTATCTCCGCCCTTGACCGTCGCGGCAACACTGCGTGATCAGCTGGGTTGCTCCGGAGCAGCCCGCACTGTACTGCTTGACTCAATGCGCTGTGGAGGACACCGTGTACATTTTTGATCGTCTTGGGATTTACCTTCTGGTGCAGCATACTAGGCTTGGTGCTGCGAATCCCATTTATCATTCTCTGCACCTGGATAGGCGTCAATGCTGAGAGGCTCACCGCACCCAGGGCCGGATTGATATGATTGTTGATGATACTGATATAGGACTTCCGGGTATGGGGTTTGGTATTGCCCAGGTATTCCGTCACCCAGATGTCCAGCCACTCTTTCAATGTCATCTTCTCTGGCTCTTGGTAGGTTCCTCTGTCTATTTCCGCGGTGATCTGCCGCAGCTTTTGAGCTACCTCCTTTTGGGTCTTTCCTGAAATGGAGCGTTGCCGCTGCTTTCCCGTACCCGGATCAAATCCAACAGTATAACGCCCCTCCCAATAGGTATAGGTTTTTCCATTCTTTGTTACTGCCTTTTTCCGGATCGTACCGGTCCCAGCGGCACTCCGACTCCCCTTGGTTCTACCAGCCAACTTGTAATTCCTCCTTGTTTTTGGTAAAATCAGGAGGAGACACGGACTGCTCCATGTCTCCTCCGTGTTTGATCAGGCACTCTCGCCCAGGAACTTCATGACCTCCTGCCGAGGGATACGATAGGTATTGCCGATCCGAAGATGCTTGATTTGTCCGGAACGCACCAGATAATAGGCTGCGTTCCGCCCAATATTCAGGACTGCGGCCACATCATCGATTCGCAGCACCATGGGCAGTTGTTCAATGTTGTAGATCGTTTCCTTGTTTGCCATGTGAATTTCTCCTCGATATTACATACTTTTTGTGTCTCAAATTATAGTATACAAATGAATTTGGCTTACTTCCGGAACTATGCAGCTTTGGTCTTCCTCTCTCGTATCACCTTGCGATAGCGGCCACTGCCCTGGATGATGACACCACTGGCTTGTAGCAGTTCCTTGGTGCGCCCCTGCTTCATCAACTCCTTCCAGCTGTTATCTGGCACCTCCAGCAGCTTTTTCAAATCCGAAACATAGATCTCGCCTCCTTCCCAGTGTGCCAGCCAATCGGACAGCCGGGCAAAGTGAGTGGGCTTATTCTTATAAGTGCGCATCTGCCCACTGATCTGTCGAATGACCTCGGGATATTCCTCACAGCCCTCCCAGTGGCACCCCCAAAATCGATGGCGCAGAATCTCAGATACCTGCTCCGGCGGCGTGAACAGGAATACATGGATATCATTATCACAGCTGGGATTGCGGATCGCGCACCGGTAGAGTTCCTGTTCCAGCCGGGCCGCCAGATGCCGGGCCTCGTAGTCCTCCTCCAGCTTACTGAGGGGGTGCGCCTTATTTCGTCCGGTCTCTTCTGCAAGAATGGCGCTGTATCGGAAATAGGTCTGGGGATCCAAACGCGGATACCCCAGCAGTATGACGTTGCTACAGTCGTTGAAAGAGTTGGAGCCGTTGTTGCCGCCGTAGTAGGGAACGCAGTCCGGCTTACCGGGATGGACAGGCACCTTCTTGCGTGCCTTTTCTGATAGCAAGCGCAACAGCGCTTCGCTGTCCTCTTTGTAGGTACATAGGAAGGTCTTGCCCGGCAGGCCTTCGATCAGTTCTGAGAGAAAAGCTGCAAACCCCTGGAGTGCAGCCTGCTTGTGCAGTGCCTGCATGGAGACCTTGAGCCGCCTGTCTGTGTAGACATGAAAATATAATTTTTCCATATGCAGGGGCGGCGATGAGTCCAACAGATGTCCGTGCCACAGCCCAGGATAATCGGGGTCTACCTCGGCAGTCGCATCAAACAGGATGGTTTTTGCCTCCTCTGGCAGCCTGGGAAGAGGCTTGCGGCAGAACAGGACCTTTCCGCCGTTGATATCGAAGAAACACCTCCCCTCCACAAGGGCTTCCGCAACATCTAGGCACAGGCCCAAATTGGGCATTAGACTCAGGGGCAGGTTTCTGCAGTCCTGAAGGAATCTGCGGATGCCGTTTCGTGTGTCCTCAACCAGGGTATCCATTTCGTCACATGGTCCATGCTTGAGCGTACAGGCACCGTGCTTGTTATCCGGGTGATTGTACACATGCTGGAATATCCGATAGAAGTGATGCTGGACACAATAGCTGAATCTGTATTCGAGAGAGTCGATCCTCCTGCGCAGATCGGGCCGCCTGTTGCGCTGAGTATCCAGTTCCAGCAGCGCATTGGCCAGCACATTGGTATTGATGGCGGAGGCGGCGATATGCAGCAACTCGATTTTCTCGTCAATGAGGATGAACCGCCTGGGCACAAGGACATCTTCCGTCTTCCGTTCCAGATACCCTGCCAGATCCGCCGCATTTTGAGGGAGCAACAGATCCAGATACCGGGCCTGGGTGATACCCAGGATGTAAGCACCACATCCATCCTGCGCACTGCGTTTCCGGGGGCAATCCTCCTGATGAGGGCAGCTTTTTTCCATACAACGGCCGTGTTCCAGGGAATCCTCGTTGATACACCAACCATGCTGTACAGAGGAACTGTGCCATGCCTGGACCGGGATCATAATGTCCGGCCTCTTACAATCATGCCGCAGCGTTTGGGTGATTCGGTTCAGGTCCTCCACTTTCTGCACCACCAGCAGGATACCGCCGAGCACATCTACCAAGGTATCCTCTTTCTCCCAGAGCTTCGCAGCCGCATTCAGGAAGGCCTGGATCCAGGTGGATTTACCAGATCCCGCTCGCGCCGGAATGACCAGCGGCCTGCTGGTGTCCTGCACTGAAAGTACATCATAGGTTATAGACTTCCAATATTTGTAATTTAAGTGAATCTTTCGATCACGGCAGATCTGCTTCATGTGGTCCATAATTATGGTACACAGTCGCTGAATGTGGAAGTCATTCTCCTCTATGCGGCCACAGTGCTCATTCGGGCAACGGGATGTGAGCCCTTTTTTAGGGAAACCTGCCGTTTCTCCTGAACCCCCCTCTACGAGCGGTTCATCAGCATTTTCATACATAGCCTCACCGGAAAGGCAGGACTTTTTTGCCGGGCTTTTTTGATTCTTGACGCGCTTCTTCTGCTTCTTTTTCTTGCTCATTGCTAATCACCATCCAATAATTTGACTGTTTTCATAACTTTTCAGCTAAATTATCTTGGCAAACGGGCGGGCAAATGGCTTTGCCGGGGATGATTAGCTTTGCCTGCCTGTTTGCTCACCTTCAGAGCAGCCGCTGGGGGATTGCCACGACGTAAGTACGGTCCCGGGTACCGTCTCCCAGCAGGTCGTAGCGGTAGCGATATCCTGCGGACGGTTTTTTGATGACACCGGCGTTGGCCATCAGGCGCTGCATCTCACCCGTCCAGTTGTCGTGGCGAAGGATAGAACAGTCCACACCTTCCGTGTTCCGTGCCGCCTTTGCCAGTTCCTTGGCCCAGGTGTCTTCCAGCATGATGAGATGCCGTTCTCCGGAGATATCCCGCCAAGCACCCAGATGTTTATGCTGCCTGCTGAACGATTGATCAAGGGAAGCAATGCGATCTGGGTTACTGCCGGAGAGTTCCTTCATTATCTCCAGAAATACCTCCGGATCCTCCAGCGAGCGGGGCGGGGCTGCCTCAGGCTCAGCAGGGATTTCCGGGACAAATACTCCCCTGACCATGGCGGCATATGGCTCCAGCATCTCGGAGGGGAGCATTTGCTGATTCTGGAGGAAAGCCAGGTAGCTGAGCAGGATCTGGTGGAGTATGGCCCTGTGATATAGCTTAGGGTCAGGCGTCATGCTCACAAACCGGCTGTCCGGTTTTCCGAAACTGGCCCGAGCCTGCTTGATAATTGACGGTGCCCAATTGCCATCCACAGAGCACCACCAGTAGGCCAGCATGAGAGACAGCTGGGCTCGATGCTCTTGTATGAATTGATAGACCAGGGAATCGTAGTGATTCAAAGCTGCCGGCCGGAGCTTGCTCCGGCACCACTCGACGGAGGAGCAGTTGATCAACACTGCGCAGCCTTGACAGAGATAGGGTTCCGCCTCCAGCAGGTTGTTCCTGCCGGCCTGAACAACGGTGGCCACAGCATTCCGGTAACTCATGGGCACTTTTAGCTTCGTATGCTCTTTGATGGGGAAGCACACTGTGCTGAAGTCCTGGATGTGGCGACTGAATCCGTATGAGGCTTTTGCGTAGTTCAGTACCAGCTTGCGCTTTGCGGTGTAATGCTTGGATCTCCATCGAGTCTTGTTTGAAGTAGTTCGGAGCAGATCAATCAGCAGTTTCTCTGCTTCGGGGCTGGGCGTGTCTAGGGCCACGGCTGCGTGGAAATCGGGTTCCTGTTTCTGCAGAGCGGTAGCGCGCAGCCCACCCAGCAGATTGGCCAGCAGGATGGCCCCAGTTTCTGCGGATCCAAATAGGTCCAGGAATCGAAGAGACACCAGCGCGCCGGTTTGCAGATCCGTATTGTTGTAGCGTTCCCGATAGCCCTCGGGACGCTGGATCCGCCTTTTGGCCGGCGGCAGATCGAATGGGAGTTTCACTTTGGCGATGATGTTGCCCTCTTCGATCAACCGATTGACCTGCTTGGCGCGCGCCGCTTCATGGAGCTGGGAGAAGTAGGTGATCTTTTTCCGGAAGAAGGACTCATCCAGGGGAACCCAACAGGTTTTTTCGCCACGGTGCCCTTCCACTTCCCGGTACCAGCTGACCGTCTTTTTGCCTGTCTGTACCATAATGTAATTGTGCAGTTTGTCCATTGAAGTGACCTCCTTTGAATGTGCAAAATATATGTCTTCTGCGTGTCTCTATTTATCTTGCAAGTATTATTTTAAAGACTGGACGCGAATAAGTACCGCACGGAAATGAAATCTTTTGGCGTTCAAGCGCCGTTTCCGTGCTCAGTTTTTTGGGTGAAACCGGCCAGCCCACCCTGTACGGATGGAACTATTGCTGAAAACGGCAGTACAGCAATGATTGCCGTACTGCCGCAATAAAAGAAGAGAGGGGTTTAGTTGTGACGGACTATATTTTCTTACGAAAATACCAAAAACGAAAGGATCCATTTTTCGAACTGACTTCAGATGAGAAAAAGAGACTAAAATACTATTATGATTACCGAGAGATCAAAAATCTGGACGACGATCTCTGCTCTTTCTACAGTATGCAAGAGAAAATCATGGAGGGGGTTGATGGATTTAATTTTTATGAAGACGATCGTACTCTGAAGCAACGGAAGAGAGACTATCTGCCGATGTTGCTAGAGATATTGGAGTTCTATAAAAGTCCAGCAAAAGACTCGGAGGCGAACGCCAGTAAAAAGCGCTTCGCGGTGTTGCTTCATTTCCTTCTCACATATGGAACAAAATATTATGATTTTGGGTTCAGCCCCCATCATCAGTTAAAGCGCTATAACAAATTCAGCGATGAGTATAGAAGTTTTTTTAGAGCATTAAAGGAATATGAAGAATCAATAGCGCTTTATACCCGGTATCGCACAAAGGGAGCAACGGATTTAGACCGTGAAAATAAGCACACTGTTCTATCCTATGATAAATTGGGTCAACTAAAAGCTGAAATAGATACGATCTATCAAACCTATTACAATGAGATCCGTTCTTTGCAATATATGCCCAAAATTTTATATCCACCTGAGACGAATGAGCGGTTGCTGGAGAATTGTATAGCAAAAGGTTGGTTGCTGCCGCTGGCACATATTATTTTGGTACGCGATGCTCAGTATCAAATGATGGGTGAGTTAAAATATAAAAAAGAAGACCTATTAGGCCTTGTTTGAAAAATAAAAGTTGCACAAAAGGACGCAATATGTAAAACTAAGGGCATGAAACGCTATGAATTAACAAAAGAACAATGGGAACGGATCAGACCGATGCTGCCACC
>NZ_NFHA01000033.1:0-32402 GCF_002159225.1 Flavonifractor sp. An91
TTTTTCAGGGCTTTTTAGCCCCGAACCGCTTGTTTCGGTTCTTTTTCAAGCTCGTTCACACCTTCCGGCGCGAACTCATTTAGTTTACCACGCACACTCGCGTTTGTCAAGCACTTTTTCTGATCCCTTTCCGCAAGGCCGTCCAGGTTCCCCTCGGTTTCTTCCGATTTTGGTCAGATTTTCATGCCCTCTCGCAAGGCGCTCAGATAGAATATCACTCTCGCCCCCATTTGTCAACACCTTTTTTCACTTTCCGCCCTTTTCTTTTTCCGTTCTTCTTTTGTCATTCTCTGGTTGCGACAGGGTTTGAATTATGCTACTCTATTCTTATTACAAAATCCAACGGAAAGGGGCCATACCCATGCCCATTAAAATACCTGATTCACTTCCCGCTACCGCGGTATTGGAGAGCGAGAATATCTTCGTTATGACCGAGCACAGAGCCCTGCATCAGGATATCCGTCCTTTGAATGTAGTAATCCTGAATCTGATGCCCACCAAGATCGTAACGGAAACCCAGATCCTTCGCAAGCTGTCCAACACGCCGGTACAGATCGAAGTAGAACTGCTGCGGACTGCCAGTTACCATTCCCAGCACACAGATGAAGATCATTTGGCTTCCTTCTATACTACCTTCGATCAGATCAGGGACCGCAAGTTTGACGGCATGATCATCACCGGCGCGCCGGTGGAAAACCTGGAGTTCGATCAGGTGGACTACTGGCCCGAGCTGTGCGAGATCATGGAATGGAGCAAGACTCACGTCCACTCTACCCTGCATATTTGTTGGGGTGCCCAGGCGGGGCTCTATTTCCATCACGGAATTGAGAAGCGTTCTCTCCCCCAAAAGCTGTTCGGTGTCTTTGAGCACCGGGTCCTCAAGCCCAGCTCTCCCCTGTTCCGCGGATTCGACGATGTATTTTATGCCCCCCATTCCCGCTATACCGAGGTGTGGGAGGAGGATATCCGCAGCACCCCCGGTCTGGAACTGATCGCAGTTTCCGCCGAGGCTGGCGTATACGCCGTCAAGACTGAAGACAGCCGGCAGTTCTTTGTAATGGGACACCCGGAATACGATCCCGATACTCTAGCCAAGGAATACTGGCGGGATGTAAACAAGGGGCTGGATATTGCCGTACCCGCCAACTACTTCCCCGGGGATGATCCCACCAAGGTTCCCGTGGTGCGCTGGCGAAGCGCGGGCCAGCTTCTCTATACCAACTGGCTGAATTACTATGTGTACCAGACCACGCCGTACGATTTGAACGAAGTATAACAACAGCGCCCGTCCCGGAATACCGGAGCGGGCGCTGTTTCTATAGGGTAAGCTTAGCTTTCGGCCTTGTAGCCGATCTTCACCTGGGCAGTGCCGGAGTTGGCGGAGCTTCCCATGCGTGTCAGGGTGTAGTCCTCTCCACAAACAAGGCCGTCCACGGAATAGCCTTTGCCGCCCACGGTGTCGATCGCCTGGGTCAACCCAGCCCAGTAGCTGCGGCCATCCCAGGAATATTGGATCGTCAGCTCGGTCTCGCCGTCCCGGACTGCCTGCTCCAGGATGCCAGTATAATAGGCGAGAGCCTCCTCATCGGTCATTTCCGGCAGAGGGTACTGTAGGGAGGCTTTGAACACCCCGCTGTCCTTGTTGGTCCCGCCGCTGAACAGCCGGTAGTCCACCCCAGAAACTTTGCCGTTTGCGGTGACATAGCCCTCGGCGCTCATCACGCGGTAAGCTTTGGAGGCATAATAGTCGCCGTCCCGGTCCGGGTAATCCGCGGGCTGGAACTCCACCTGGAAAGCCCCGCTGTCAATGGCCTCCTCGATCTGGTCCACATACTTCTGCAGCTCCTCCCGGTCCCACTTGTTGTTAGTAAGGGTCACCACTCCACCGCTTTTGGCACTGAGGTCATAGTCTTTGGTCTGCCAGTTGGTATGGTAGGTGTAGCCGTCAAAGGTGTACCCCTCCACCTTCATAGTGTTACAGGCGATCTTAATGGCTTCGTCGGTGTATCCAGTAAGGGTCACCGTTGTGGTGTAGCAGTCCATTTCGGCGATGGCCTTTTCCAGAATAGGCACAATCTCCAGGGCAGTGGCCTGGTCTTGATTCTGCTGCTGCTCCTTATCTGCCTGGGCTGCCTCCTGACGGCGCTTCTGCTCCGCCGCCACATCATCCCGTCGGAACTTAAGCGACATCTCCCGTGAGTCAAAGGTGCCGTAAGCGAACTCCGGGTGTTGGTCAATGATGGCGTCCGCCACTTCGCGACTGTACTTGGACAGGGTGTTGGAGTCAAAGCCGGCGTCGGACAGGTCAATGGTAAAGTACAGCGCGTCGCTCAGCTGCTGGTCGGTGAGGGCCTGCAGCTCCGCCTGGGTCCAGGTGGGGACACCTTTCAGAGCAGAGGCGCAAGCGGCCAGGATAGCATCCACCCGCTCCTGCCGCTCATCGGCCATCGCCTGGTCCGTGGAGTCCAGCAGGTCCTCATCGTACTTGGTGCTGGTGCAGGCGTGGACGTTCTCCCAGTCCCGGTGGCTCCGACTGGCCATCACCTTGTCACTCTTCAGAAAATAGGTGTAGCGGATATAGTCACCGCCCTGGGTGGTAGGGTCGTCCCAGGTGGTATCCACATGGTACCACTGGCCGTCCACCTGCACCAGGTTCCATGCATGGTAACCGCCGGCATAGCCGGTGATGGTCTCGTTGGGGATACCTGCGGCGTCCAGCATGGCCTCGTAGGCCTTGGCATAGCCCGAGCAGACGGCGGTTCCCTTCAGCAAAGCCCCCTCGGCCTGATGGGAGATAAAGGGCATATTTCCGATGTCCACCCGGTAGTCGTAGTCGCAGTGGGTGACCAGATAGTCGTGGAGGGTCTTGACCACCTCGTAGTCGCTCATGCCGCTGGTGATCAGCTCGTCCACCACCCGCTCGGCCTCCGCCTGGGCCGCATCGGAGATATAGCGCCAGTCATGGTCGGCCACCGTACCAACGGAGATGGCGCTGTTGGTGTAGTACACCGCCAGAGTCTTGGCAATCTGCCCGTCCTGTTCGTAGGCGTTCAGATGGGTGATCCCGTAGGGATTTTCACCGTCCATATCAGCGATCTTCAGGGCCAGCTTCTCCGCCTGAGAGGCCTCCAGGCCGAATTCACCGATGTCGATGGCGGACTTCCGGTCCAGAAATCCGGTGGTGATGGCCAGGGTGGCTCCAGCCTCGTTGCTCAGCACCGGCTGCTCCTGGGTCGCCTCGCCTCCCAGCTGCTTCCACAAGCAGTAGACCACATCGGAGCGGGGGCAGTTTGATTTGGCGGTAAATGTAAGTCCATCGGTGAGGCCGCTGTTTCTGGCCCAAGCCACGGCAGCGGCGGACCAGTCATCACCCTGAGCCTCCTCCCCGGCAAAACGGCACAGGAAGGTGAGGATCTGGTCATAGGTCAGAGTCGCGGTTAGGTTGAACCGGCCGCCTCCCACGCCGTTGGTGATCCCCTTCTCCACCGCCCAGAGCACAGCTTTATAGTAGAAGGCATTCTTGTCGGTGACATCGCTGAAGCCGGTGGAGACACCGGTGGGAGTCGGGGACCCGGCGGCACGCCACAGGAAGGTCACCGTCTCCGCCCGGGTCACGGTCCTCTCCGGGGAAAAGACGCCGTTTCCAGTGCCCTGGGTAATCTCCTCCTCTACTGCCCAAGCCACCGCGTCGGCGTAGTAGGCATCGTCCGGTACGTCCTTAAAGCCAGTATCCGCCGCTGACACAGTGACCGGCAGAGCACCCGCCGTCAGCACCAGGGTCAGCAGCAGAGCAAGAACCTTTTGTATTCCTCTCATAACCAGCAACCTCCTTCTTTCTTCTGTGGTTTAGCCAAAGATGGCGTCCTGGGCGGCCTGAGCCGCATCATCCACCAGATCCTGAGCCGCATTCAACGCGTAGTGGTACTCGCAGTAGCCGTCTTTGTACACCGGCTGGTCGCAGGATTTGCAGTGGCCTCCACAGGCGGTCAGGCTGGCAGCAAGGGCCAGGGCAGCGATCAGAGCCATCATCTTTTTCATCGTTCTTGTCTCTCCTTATTGTGTCAAATTATGTTGGCAGAGACGGAAAGGCCAACAGGCCTCCCCGTACTCTCTGTGATATAGTGCTGTGGAGAGGTCCATCGGTTTTATGGTTTTGCAATTTTTTTAATTTTTTTTGGAATCGGTCACAACCCACCGTTCCTCAGGAGTGCCTCCGCCTCATCCACCGGCATGGCCGCTTCCGCCTCCTTCTGATTGCTGAGGATCACCTGAGCCGGATCGGGCAGCGACTCTGCCGCTCCCATGGTCAGGCCGCCGGCACTCTCCGCAAAGGCCCAAGGTTCCTCCACCAAGCGGGAGGTATAGTAGTTGGTGTCGGCCCACAAAGTCCCGTCCTCTGCCAGGAACACCGTATAGCGCAGGCCGCTGCCCGCGAAGAAGTCCCAGTCTTCCTGGAGGATGGTCACCGCCTGCCCGTTCTGACAGGTGACAATGGTCAGGACGCTCTGCGACCAGGGGAGATCCGGATCCGACGCCACAAAGAGCAGCTCCGGGGTACTATCGCCCCACACGTCAGCCAGGGCCACCGGAGATAGGTCGAAGATGCCGTCGTACCACCTGGCGTAGGCCTCAATGCCATCCCGCTGCGCCTCCAGCACACCGACGTAGGCGGCGGCAGCTTCTGGCGTAAGGCCTCCTTCCTCCGCTGGGGCGGCGTGGTCGCTGAGGCGGACAAACTCATAGTGGGCGGGATCGTCCAGCTCCAGATCCCATTCGGACTGGATGGCCCGCTCGGGATCTGGGGAGTCCACGATATTGACCCCCAAGAGCACGCCGTCGTAACCCTCCGGTACCCGAACGGTATAGGTCACATCCTGGTAGGTATCTACGGTGATCTCCCGTTCCAGACCGGAACGGTTGCTCTCCTCCCAATCCCCGTAGTTTATGCCGCTGGTCCACTGCTTCTCATAGGTGATGGGGTAGGTCTCCCCGTTGTAGTCCACCTGACCCTCTCCTGTAGCCAGATCCTGATTGCCGGTGCCTGCCCGCTGATCGGGGAAGTAGAGCTGACCGGTGTACCAGTCGTAGAGGCCGTACTCCTGAGTGAGGATGGTAAACGCCAGAGAGGCACTGCCGGGATTGCCCATGCGAACCTGAGCCGTATTTGTGTAGCGGATCGTATAGGTCACATACCCTTCCCCGTCCGGCTCACTCACCATGATATCCGGCTTGGTAAGTCCGCCAGCGGAGGAGAGCACCTCCAAAGCCGGATCTCCTACCATAGCAGTCAGCGGCACATCCTCGTAGGCGCGGGGCTCCACCAGGGTAAAGCCGTGGAGCGCCCCGAAAGAGGTATTGTCCGGTGCCTCCGACTGGAGGATCTCCGGAGTCTCCGACGCCGCAGGCTCAGCCGAGCCAGATCGGAAGGCAAGCCCCACTGCCGCACCGCCGATGACCACTGCCCCAGCCAGGATGGCTGCCACCACTTTCACCGAGATGCCTGCGGCGGCCGCACCTGCAGCCGTACCAGCGGCACCAGACCCTGTGGAAACACCAGTTGCCGCACCGCCTGCTGCCGTCGTTTCGGCGGCAGCCGTTCCACCGGCTGTGGCGGCCGATGCAGCGCTCCCCGCCTGGGCCAGCACCCGGCCAGCCATGGTCGCAGCTGCAGCTCCGTCCAGAACGGTGCTCTCCGCCTCACGCCGCAGGAAGTAGAGCAGCAGCAAAATGGGGCTGACGCTGTAGAGCTTCACACCCTTGCGCTCGTAATCCTCCACCCCGGCCTTGATGCTCTTCCGGGCGTAGTTCAGGCGGCTTTTCACCGTGCCCTCGCTGGTTTCCATGGCCTGGGCGATCTCCCGCACGCTCATCTCATCGTAATAGTAAAACAGCACACACATCCGCTGCTCCGGCGGCAGAGCATCTACCAGGTCCAGGATCATCCGCCGGGTCTCCTCGTTATCCAACGCCTTCTCTGGCACCAGGGTCTCGTCCAGGTTCTCCACGCCGTCCAGCAGGGAACCGCCCTCCTCATCTTCCGGAATCTGCCACTCCTTGTGGGGCGCAGAAAGCAGGTGACGGCAGCGGTTTGCCGTAATGCCGTTGACCCAGCCCCAAAAAGCCGCAGGTTCTTTCAGCCTGTTCAGGCTCGTCAGCATGACGATCAACACATCCTGGGCAGCATCCTGAGCGGCCTCTTCCTTCTTCAGCATCTTCTTGCAGTGGTAATAGACCTTATTCTGTACCGCCAGCACCAGGGTCTCCTGGGCCTTCCTGTCCCCCTGAATGCTTTTCTGGATTAAATCTTTCAGTTTCTCCTGGTCCATCTTCCTGTCGTTCCCCTCTCTCCTGATAAAAAATGCTCTGCTTCACGCCATACTCCTCCGCCTCCCGAAGAAGGCAGCGGCGGAGGAACTGAAAAAATGTGATGGATTTCGTTGCACATTCTCCTCCCTATAGTGTACAGGATATCGTGCTGAAAAGGAATCATTTGGTTTTATTTTTTAAAAGATTCCATACTCCACATCATAATCGTTTCAACTGTCTCACGGACAACACAGCAGAAGCCGGCCCACCTGCGAAGAGGTGGGCCAGCCTTTTGCAGGACGGGGTGCGGTCAGGCGGAGGCGCCCAGCTGCTTCCACAGGCAGTAGACCACGTCGGCGCGCGGACAGTTTGCCTTGGCGGAGAAGTTCAGGCCCTCGGTCAGGCCGCTGGACTGGGCCCAGTTCACCGCAGCGGCAGACCAGTCGTCCCCCGTAGCACTCTCACCGGCAGCCCGGCACAGAAAGGTGAAGATCTGGTCATAGGACAGGCTGCTGGACAGGTCGAACATTCCGCCTCCCACGCCGCCGGTAATACCCTGCTCGGCCGCCCAAAGGACAGCATGATAGTAGTAGGCGCTGGGGTCGGTGACGTCGGTAAAGGGAGAGGCAGAGGATGCAGGGGCGGGCGATCCGGCCGCCCGCCACAGGAAGGTAACCGCCTCAGCCCGGGTAACAGAGTTGGCGGGAGAGAAGGTATTGGCACCGGTGCCGGTGGTGACCTTCTGGTTTACGGCCCACTGCACCGCGTCGGCGTAGTAGTCTCCGGTAGTCACGTCGGTGAAGCCAGCCACCGGCTCGGCAAAGTGGAGCGTGGCGTGATCCAGGCCTTCATTCAGGCCGCCCATCTCGATCTGGCTCCACTGGAGGGCGGTGCCGCCGTAGTAGACATCGGTCAGGCTGTCACAGCCATAAAAGGTGCCGCTGGCAATTTGGGTGACACTGACGGGGATGGTGACCGTTTTCAGGCTCCGGCAAAACCGGAAGGCGTCCTGCATTTGGGTCACGCCGCTGGGAATGATGCAGGTTTCCAGGCTGATGCAGTTTTCAAACAGCCGCATGGGCAGGGTCGTGATGCCAGCGGGCAGACGCACACTGGTCAGACTGGTGCAGTTGCTGAGGGCCCACTCACCCAGATAGGTCACGCTGTCGGGGATGTACAGACTGGTCAGGCTTTTGCAGTCAGCTAGAGAAGAGTTGGCCAGGGTAGTCACGCTGTTGGGCAGAGTCAGACTGGTCAGACCGGAGCCAGAGAAATCGTCATATCCGATGCTGGTGATGCCATCCGGAAGGGTGATGCCAGTCAGAGAGGAACAGGCTGCGAATGTATCCCGGGGAATGGAGGTCAAATTCCTTGCTGAGGGTCACATCAGTCAGGCCGCTGCACCCATAAAACACGCCCTGCCCCAGAGAGATGATACTGTCCGGCAGGATCACCTGCTCCAGGGAACTGCAGGCGCCAAAGGCCTGCCGCCCGATGGTGGTGACAGTGCTGGGTATGGTAACACTCACCAGCTCTTTGTGCTGATTGAATGCGTAATCCCCAATGGCAGTGACAGTTACACCGTAGATCTCAGCGGGGATGTTCGCCTCGGTGACGGTCTCATCTGCACGGGTGATGGTACCGGTGGTAGCATCAAAGTAGAGCTTGCCGCCGGAAACCTCATAGGTGAGGTCCGCCGCCTGGGCAGGCAGGGACAGGGCCAGGAGCAGCCCAAGGGTCAGAACCAGGGTCAGGAGTCTGCGTACTTTCATGGGACATCTTCCTTTCTTCTTTTTGAGTCTGATGTATAGTGCGCAATCACCCCCGGTTGGTTTTATAAAAATAAAAAAATTTTGGGCGGTACCGTAAACCAACTATTATAACTGTCTGATCGGCTGCCTGACCGCCCGAGAACAATAGGCAAGAAAAACCCGGCAAAGCATTGCGCTGCAATGCTTTGCCTGGTTTTTAGCTCACTCCCACTCGCTCCTGTCAAGCATATTCTAAACGGATTTGCTTATGGGATTTAGCTCAGAGTATTTGTATTGTTTTCATTATCCAAATAGTTTGGGCTATCTGATTTTTTGTTGCCATGGTGTTGCCAGAAGCATTACGGCTTATTTTGACTGTT
This sequence comes from Flavonifractor sp. An91, assembly GCF_002159225.1. NCBI lineage: Bacteria > Bacillati > Bacillota > Clostridia > Eubacteriales > Oscillospiraceae > Flavonifractor > Flavonifractor sp. An91. Next base: position 8,438 of record NZ_NFHA01000033.1, read on the forward strand.
TTCTTAAAGCTTCTATTGCACTGAAAATGTCTACATCTGCGGTTTCCTTGGACCATTCATCCCAAAAATCAATCGTTGCACTCTTGGGTTTCATATTGGGAGGTGTAATCCGGATTCTACTCGGTAACAGACTTGCGTCACCAACCACGAGGGCTTCCCCGATGTCTAATATCGGGAGCATTTCCGCATAGTCACCTAAGCTGTCGGGCAAAAGGCGTTTTACAACAGATTGATCATCAACATTAGTCAAACGCATAGCTATAAAATTATTGCTTTGGCTCAGCACCGTACGATTTACTTCAGAAGGTCTCTGCGAAATAACCACTAAACCAATTCCGTATTTTCTACCTTCTTTTGATATTCGTTCAAAAGTGACTAAACTTGCGTCATCAATGCTTTTCTCGGTATTGGCAGGGATATACAAATGTGCTTCATCGCAGAAAATTGCTATTGGATGTCTATGCTCAACAGTAGTCCACTGTTGAACCGAAAAAATCACACGGGCAATGAGAGATACTATTAAAGGAAGAATATCTGAAGGCACTTCGGAAAAGTCAATGATCTTTACACCTTTTTTGCCATTAACCGAAGGTAGCATCAACTTGCTACAGAGCGTACTCATATAATCGTAATTTAGCAAATCTTCCTCTGATGCAAACATAAAATTCAAGCGTTTATCTTTTTGCTTGGTTTCCAAACGCTGAATAAAACGTGTGAGTTTTCCGTTATATGGGCCTTGCTTTTCGCTCCTGGCTCCGGGGACCATTTCTGTATCTTTAGTTTTTAAGGTTTCCAACAGTCTGTCAAGACTATATGGAACGGGACTATCTAATGTGATGTTTGCTTCCATTTCAGCTTTGTCTGCTTTTCTCAGGAAATCCTTTTTTCCTTCAATGACAGCATTACTAAACATCATAGCTTGATTAGGAGCATTATTGTCACTTCTATCAAGCATTAATGACAGCATTTCCTCATAAGTGAGTAGCCAATATGGCAGGAAGAGCATTCCTTCCCCCATTTCATCATTCGGTCCGGCAACTTTGAGATGAGTAAAGCTTTCACCTTGCAGAGGGGAGTACTCGCCATGAATATCAAACAGGATCGCATCTGCCGATTTGAGGGCTGCAACTTGTTCAAGTATTTTAGCTACGCACCACGATTTTCCAGATCCTGTACTACCAACAATTACCGCATGACGTTGAAATAATTTGTTCCCATTAAGCCATGCTGTAGCATCTTCATCGATAGAGTAATTACCGATTTGTAAACTAACTGCATCTTCGCCTTCAGGAATAGAAGATATTGCTTGCATGAAGCGTTTCAGTCTATCCCCATGTATAAGATGGCATTCAGCATTTATGGTTGGCACGGTAGCTAAAGAACGGCGAAATACATTATCTTTCCCCGCGTCCCTATCGAAGTGCGTTCCAATTAAAATCACCTTTATAATATTAAATCCAAATTCAGGAGATATATCTGCAGCAGGATCGCTATATGCTGACTTGCGTATAATTTTAGATACCAGACCGATTAAGTGTTGTCCAATTTTAGAGCTCTGAATAGAAATAAGATGGTTTACTTGTAGTCCGCGCAACTTATCATCGTTTTCTACTTTCACAATCACGGTAGATGTATCTACGCTTTCGACAGTACCAAGCAATTCACCAGGCGCATATTCAAAAATGCTCATTATATCCCTCCTATTACCAAATTTCCAAAAAGTTATCTAAAAGCCAGTACTGCCCTTCATATACTTCTTCCCATCCATTTCCATATACTTTTGTATGAGTGTCGTCTGCCAATTCAAAAATTAAGTACTTGCTTATCCCCGCTTCAATAATATGTTTTTTACATGCCGGTGTCATTGTTCTTGCAAGAATAACAATAGGTTTTCCTTTTGAAATCTGTGTTAAAAGCTTCGGCTGAATATGTTCATCATTAAATCCGTATCCAACACAAAGGTACGCCCCAGCTTGCACAAATGCATTATCAGCTTCGGAAATAATAGTTCTATAAGGTTCATCGTGAGTGCTACTGTACTTTTCTTTACCCGGAGGGATAATTAAGGGTTGAAAGTTATCTGGGATAGTTCGTGCAAAGGGAAAAGACACAGTTGTCCCATCCGAAGCACTGAACCAGTCCAATGATCCATGAACCTTCCATATATCAACAACTCTTTCACGAACCCGTATTCGCCTTGTTTTTAGTGGACCTGAGGGGAGTTCTAATTTTTTAACCAATCCCCCTTCAAAACCGGTGACAGCAGTTGCGCCAACTCCATCAGCAGCATACTCCGCCAAGCGATCATAGTTGGTTGTTACAATAACAGCCTTATTAGGCGTAGGTGCAATTACTTTTTTGATCAAGGAAACTAACGCCTTAGGCGGTTCTATGGGGTGTTGATCAAAATACAGTAAATCACTTTTATTGACGGTAGTCCATACAACAGTTCGAATTTCTTGTAGTGTTTCAGGCTGAAGGGTTACACGATCAATTGCGCCTTCGAGCCCAATGTCATCTACAGCGGCACAAAAATTTCTGTAATTTGGATCTGAGATTACTATATTCGATTTCTTTATTTCTTCTGCCAGACCGCCCATAGAAGGAAGCTCATATGGCATGGATGCGCCTGAGCCTAAGACTATCAAAGGGCTATTCTCCAAATACCCTTGGAGCAAACTCATGCAGCCACTCCATTCCACAGATTTTCCTCCTTTTTATTCTATAGAAAGCGTTCCATCGGTAAATGATGCTGGATATGATAACCGCATAATTACCTTTGGAAACACAATAACATACGCGTATACTGTTCCATCTCCAAACCGATTATGTAGTAGGCTTCTACCATCGGGACAGAAACTCACTTCTTCGGGTAAAGAGCGTAGATACGGCAACTCAACCTTTTTTGCAGGACATTCGGGAAAGCTCGCCTCAATGGCAACAACTTGTCCCTCACCAAAAGTTGCGTGTCGAACAATGGCACCGGCGGGCACGAGAGGTGCTTCGTCTGTCTTTCGTGCAATGATTCCATTTACGATTTCAGCCGCCTTTTCGGAAACAGTAACATCAATATACTGCTTCCAAGCAGGAGCTTCCAGAATATCTCTGCGAGATTCGCACTTAACGATCAAATCTCTGAGCTTTTCAGGAGCCGCCTTGTTGGCCTCAAACATTGCAACGAAGTATTTCTGGAACTGTGCCAGGGTCAGAGGAACAATATCAAGCCGCTGCTTTTTGTCATCCTTTGTGTACCAAATACCGTGCCTAAAAGTTTCTGCTGTATTCGTGTCGATGCGGACAGCAATAAACATACCATACACAGGCTTATCATACTTCAAAACGGCATCGGAAACATGACGCCTTACCGGCTCGCCTTCCATTGCTTCCTGCCGAGAAGATGTAGATATTGTGACTTCAGTCAAAATGGTAAAGTCTTCAAATTCACAATATAGATCACCCTTGCCGCCGCCAGCAGCCGAAACAGGCAAAAAGTCAGAATCCAATTTGAATCCGCGAACTTCATACGGCTCGTTGACCATGTGATCAATTGCTAACGCAGCGCGCCAAAGAATCCACTCCAAATAGGCAGGCATTTCATCTTTGGGCACTTCGATCGCATTGTCCTCATCATAGACAAGCTTACCGCCGCCTTTTATGATAAGCGACATATAATCTCGGATTTCTTGCCATTGGTTGCACTGATCTTTGGCATATTGGATTTCATCAGTCTGTGCAAGAGTATTTTCGAGTCTCCGTCTTGCAATATTGATTTCTGCTGCTGTGTCCAGCGGAAGATCGGTTATGTCAAACAGAATGTGACGATCTTTCATCTGCTTCATCAGATCATCCAGCAATGCTTTCGCCACATCGACATTGTCGGTAGGCAGTGGAGCTCCACTGCAAAGCAATCTATATTGCTCTATAATCGGCCCTTTGCTTGCTGTTACCTTTGCAAGCTTTTCGGCCAGAATGTGCTTTGTTGGAACAATTATAAGCCCCCTGCCCTTGCGCTGCAACACACCAGAGATACGGAGGTATCTCATATTCATATCACTATAATCCAAAAAATTGTCGGATTTTTTGTCATAGTTTTCGCCTCGTTTGGCGATTTCTTTTTTATCGAACGCACGCTTCGCCGGGGCGACTGCTCTCCGCTGCCGCAAATCAAGGATGTTGTCAACAACGCTTTCCAGATCATAACTCGGGTTGGTGGTATGACCCCACAAGGCAAACTCAATTCTGCTCAATTCAGAGGAACCTGTGCGCTTTTCAAGCTCCAGCATGATTGCCAAAAGCCATCTTAACGGAGAAAAGTAGTGTTCGCCATCCGGCATGGGAAACTGTTCCACGCTCATAGCACGAAGAAAGCACTCTTGAACTGCGGCATAAGTGTCAGCATTTAGAAAGGCTCTCCCGAAGGGAGTAATATCGTCCAGCTTTCCGAGATCTTCTTGCTGCCCGTCTTTCTTTTTAACTTGCGGGTAAATAAATCCGTTTTTAGCGAACATCAGACGCCATTTACGAGCATGGCTCCCTGATACATCCTTGCCATCTTCGTTTTGGATAATCCCTTTTTCGTCTAAAAGACGCATAAAGCCAAGCTCGTTTTCTCTACCGTGAAGTTTGCCCACGAAGGAGGAACTCGCAAATACAGAAAAGCCTTCTTGTATGCGGTTTGGATTGCGCAGGCCGGTGTTGCCAACCAGCCAAATATCAATATGTTCGCTCACGAGGCCACCTCCATCTTAGAAACCGACAAACAAGTATTCTTGTACGGAATTCCTATGCGTTTTTGCGTCGCCTTGGTTGCCGAAGGAATATCTATAATCTACCGGTATCACTTCCACATGTTCCTTATACTTTGCCATCAGCGCCACCATTTCATCTTGTGTAGGCAAACTATTGGAGGAATACGAAACAATCAGCACACTGTTTGCAAATTTTTTGAATAGTCGATCAAACGCATCCGCCGCACCTTTTCTTGTAGAAAAAGGAGTCGGGTAGGATTTGAATTTCTTGGTCTGTGTATGCTGCTGAATCTCGACACCTTTCCAATCACGGGCAAGCCCCTCCACAAAGTGGTATCTACGAACATATTCATTATCCGACAGCGGCGAATAATAAGGTGGATCGATATATACTAAATCTGCCTGTTCGACACGCAAATCCATCGCATCTCCATTTCTGGATCTATTAGGTTTCCCATTATCAAACACAGCATTGTTTACGGCATCAACTGCTTCAAGGAACTGCTGTTCAAGACTCTTTTGCAAATCTTTTCGCCCATCATTGTAGCGCTGCCCTGTATAGGTGAAAATGCCACGGGGACGCTTTTTAGTGCAGGCGCGAATCAGTGCAGTCATAGCGATTGCGTGTTTGTATGGGTCGCGGATTTCAGCTATATTTGTGCGTAAAGTATCAATCAAGTCGTTTTCTTCGTCGGTATAGTACAAACCCTTGAAAGTATTTGCCACGAAATGGTCGGATTCTTTGTGTACCTTTAATAATTGTCTTGCTTCTTCTATTGGCAATGTTACGGTGTTGTTTTCTACCATTGCCTTGGTAAAAGTTGCAGACATCGCCATATAGTCATTGCTAATTACTGTTTTTCCCTGTGCCTTAAACATATATCCGACAATGCCAGAGCCAGAGAAAAGATCAACAATGGTTTCCGCATGAAATTGAGATGCAACCGCCCAGATTTCAGATAGCAACTTACTCTTTGACCCCATAAATCTGGTAGGTGGATATGCCGACACCTGTGCAGGCAAAGGTTTTGGAGCAAGTTTGATCAGCGTATGCTGTTTGGGCGGGATAGTGACAATAACATCTTCCCCTTTGCGTGTATTTCCATTACAAGAAATATGCCTTTTTGTCTGGATAACATCAATCTTGAATGGTGCATACAACTCGTGTACCAGAGGGTGGTTCGAGTTGGTCAGCAAGACATGACAGCCCTTCTCGTGCAAGCGCATTACCATCTTTGCCAACTCAATATGATCTTCTTCGTAAAACTGTTCTTTTGTATATCTCTTAAAATCAGAATACGCAGAGATTGGAAGGTATGGTGGGTCTAAAAAAACAAAGTCGCCGGGTTGTGCATAATGTTCCAGCACAAGAAGATAGTCGCCGCAAATAATATCGGCTTTTTTCAACGCTTCTGATGCGGCCCAAAGGGCCTCAACATCGCAAATCTTTGGATTTTTGTACTTTCCAAATGGAACATTAAACTGGCCTTTCTTATTTACACGGTAAAGGCCATTGTAACAGGTTTTATTCAGATAAATTGTTCTTGCAGCAGCTTCAGCCTTGGGGAGTGTTTCCCAAGCCATACTGCGAACAGAATAAAACATCTCACTTATGTTTTCGTACTTTTTAAGATAAGAAATCACATCATCAACATGTTCAGCCACCTGCCGATACATGTTAATCAGTTCCGGATTACTGTCCGCAACAATAGCCTTTTTCGGTTGCAGCGCGAAAAAGAGCGCACCCCCACCAAAAAACGGCTCAATATATCGCCCATAGGAAGACGGAACCTTGGGCAGCAATTCACTTAGCATCTGTGTCTTCCCACCGGCCCATTTCAAGATTGGTTTTGCAACAACAGGGGAAAACTCATTTGCTGTGCTGCTCTGCATAGTTGCCGCCTCCTTTCATTCCTTAGTATCTGGAACAAGTTCCATAATATCGCCTATGTCGCACTGCAAAGCAGTACATATCTTTACAAGGACATCTGTTGTCACATTCTCATTTTTTCCGAGTTTTGCCATTGAAGCATGACTGATTCCTGCTGCTGCACAAAGGTCCTTTTTCTTCATATCTCTATCAATCAGTATCTTCCATAGCTTTTTATAACTTACAGCCATACAATTCACTCCACAACGGATTAGATCAGAAAACAAAGAGCTAAGATCAGCGTTCGCTGAATCCGAATTCAGTATAGCATATTTCGGCGATGATCGCAAGCAGAGTGAAGATATTTTATGAATTATGATACACGCCGCCCGCAGTGAGCAGCTCTCCCCACGGGCTGCGTGTATCACTTATTACTCTTCTGCAAATTCTGAATGTTTTTCTTCGCTAGCTGGCTGGCCGCTTTCCGGCGCTCCGCGCTGTATGGGGCGTTCAGCTTGAAACTGAATCGCCCCTTTCTGATCTCAAATGTAAGGCATCCATTTTCATCGTCATCCACCAACCGGCACTCGGCTGGGTATTTTCCCGAATACTCACTTAACCTCTTTTTGAGGGAAGTGTTGTAGGTACACACCTCAATGATGGGGCTTGCCTCGTCAAAAAAGACGCTGGTCGTCTTTTGCTTCTTGGAAAGGCCTGTTCTCATAAAACCTCCGTATTTTCACAAATTTTCTCCGGCTCTACACCGGTAAAAGTGGGCGGATTTTCAGATAGAAAGCATCTAAACGATACATGATTTAGTTCAGATGCCTCTATCCGCAAAAATCCTATTTTCTCAGCTCTACACGGGATTACCGCTCATCCCGGTCATGCCGCCGCTTTTGACTGCGCTTCTGCTCTTTTTCCGCCTGTTCCCGCTGCTTGACAGCCGCCACCGTTTCGGCTACGCGCTCCGGCCCATAGGCCCGGCACAGCCGGTCATAATCTCTGGCGGTCTCCTGCAATTCTTCATTTTCGCCCTTGACCTCGGCCAACTGCTTTTTCAGATACGGAACCTCCGTATCATATTTGCGTTGCAACAGCTCAAATTTCTGGCAGACATCCAGATAAGCGCGGTAAACAGAGCGCACCACCTTGACAATCTTCTCCAACAGCGGCTTGGACTTTTTCTCCCGGTAGGATTTGGCGGACTCCATACGATCGGGGAGCGGTAGCAGGTCCTCCGGGTCGGAGGAATACTCGGCCGCCAATTTCTCCATGTGTTTTAGTTTAGGCGCTAATAGGCGAAGTTCCGTCTGCGCTTCTTTGGCCGCCTTCTCGGCTTCGACCTTATCTGTCCGAAGCTGGCCGATCTCCGCCTGAACCTCCGATTTTTCTGTTTGCAGCTCCGCCAGCCGCGCCTGTTCTCTTTCCACCTTAAACTGCGTCACCGTCAGATGCTCCTCGGAGCTGCCGCGCTCACCGCGCTCCACATCCACGTACCCGGCCTCACGCATATATTGGAAGAAATCGTCCTGCAACACGCTGTACGATTTTTTAAGAACAGGCTTGCCCTTCGCCGTTTTCAGCGGTTCGCCGGTGACTTCATCCAGAACCGGCTTGGACGCCCACTTCTTGCTCATGCTGACCTGCATGACCGTTTCTTTCACTTTGCCCACCAGCGACTTGTCCTTGCACCTCTTAGACCAGCGAATTTGCTTCTCCACCACCGGTACATAGACCACGTGGAGGTGGTAGTGGTACACATCCTGCCCCAGTGCCTCGGACATGGCCCGGTTGCGCTCGTCGGCGTGCATGACCGCCGATAGAATGTACTGTTCGCCGCCTACGATTTTGATTGCAGCTTGATATGCGTCGTGGTAAAATTGTTTTGCGAAATCATATCCGCCGTGGTTGAAGAAATAGGCGGAATTTACATCGAAGATCAGCTCGCCGTAGCGGAAAGCGCCCTCTTTGATGCCCCGTGTGGAGATCATCCCGTCCGCCTCCATCTGTTCAAACTGTTCCAGATAGCCGCCGTCCGGTTTCTTGAAGTGGACGTTTAGATGGGAACGTTCCGGGACGATATCTTGGTTGACATACGATTCTTTTTCACGCTCGTTATGTTGCTGTGCGTTTTTCAGTTTGGGTGTGGTAAGTCTCATATTCCTTGCGCTGGTACGATGAATACCGTCGCCTCTTGCCATAGAACTCCTTTCTCGCCTCATGAGGGCGGTTGAGATGCGGGTAGCTTTTGGGGGATGCACTTCTGCGGAAGTGTAATAACCCACTATGATACTTTCATCCTGCGGCTGCAAAGTATCGTGGGCTCTCCGAGGGGGAGTGCGGCTCCTGCGGGAGCCTCACCGCCTTTTTCGGCTTGCAGGTGATAGCCACAGCCTCAAAACGCGGTGTGACCGGCGGCCTTTTCGCAACTGCGCTTGCGTCCATTCCGACGCCCACGGGCCGGGAAAATCCACCGGATTCTCCCGGCCTTAGCCATCTCCAAATCTGCGGATTTCTCGATGGGGACGGGGATGCGGAAAGCGTGTGCTGCCAGCCAATTTGCCTTGTCTGCCAGCCACAGGAGCGTGTCACGCTCCTGTCCATGCCAACAGAGAGAAATTGACTTTGGTACTAATTTCATCTGCGGGATTAGTCTGAAAGTAAACACCTATTACCAGCGAAAATCCGGGAATACGCCGCGCCGGTCCAGGTACGCCTGCCGCGCCTGTTCCCGTTCTTCCGCGCTGGGTGCGGTCTTATATTTTGCATACAGCTCATGCCGCACCAAAGCGTCCAGCTTTTGCTCCAACCCCTGCCGGATTTCATCCTCGTATTCGTCATCATAGCCGAGGTGATACTCCACCAGCGCCACGAACAAGTCATAGGGAATCTGCACATTCTTCATTCGCTTCCGTTCCTTTCCGCGACGGCTGCGACGATAGCGACGGTTGTTTGGGCGGTAGCATTTTCACCGTTGCAACCGTCGCAACCGTCACGCCCATCCTCAACCACCTCAAAAGACGGAGCCTCCACCAACATATAGGTGAGCTTCACCTGCCGCCCGGCGTGCCGCGCCCTGTTCTCGTAGCCTACATGATACTCTTCCAGCAGCCTGCCGGATTTGACATTCAGATACTTGGTCAGCGCATTTGCCGCCATTCCCACCTGCACCGTTTCGGCCAGCTCCGAGGGTGAGCCTGTCCACTCCTGACGCTCAACGGAGACCAGCTTAGCCACCGCTTCCAGCACCGGGTCCGGCGGTTCCCTGTGCGGCTCCGTTTCCATGCGCTCCAAATTCCAAATCTGCGTTTCCGGGTCCTTTTTCAAGTAGAGAATCTGATCCTGTTGATCGCGTCCCACCACATCAATAGTGGCCTCCAACGCGGTTCGCTTTTTCTTCTGCATCAGCAGGGAGCCGTCCGCGCAGCCCAGCAGGCCCGTGGTGCCGGAGATCATCTCGAAGGCGTCCCCGGCGGGTTGCTTCCGGGTGTGGTGGACAGTCAGCACACAGATGCAGTGCTTGTCTGCAAACTGCTTGAGCTTTCCGACAATCTCATAGTCGCTGGCGTAACTGTACGCTTCGCCGCCCACTTCCCGAATTTTCTGCATGGTGTCAATGATAATGAGTTTAGTGTCTGAATGTTCCCGCATGAAGTTTTCCAGCTGCTCGTCCAGACCGTTCCCGATTTTTCCGGCGGCGGTTGCAAAGTGCAGGTTCGGGGTATCGTTCACGCCATACATCATAAACATCCGATTCTGGATGCGCTGGAAGTCATCCTCCAACGCGAGGTAAAGTACAGTTCCCTGATGGACTTTGCAGCCCCACAGCTCCTGCCCGGTGCTGACATGGTAGGCGATCTGCGCCACCAGAAACGACTTGCCGATCTTGGGCGCGCCCGCCAGAAGATATGCTCCCGAATGGAGCAGATTTTCAATGATAGGCGGGCGGCTTTTGTAGGAGGTCTGAAACAGCTCGGTCATGGTGAGCGTGTGCAGATAGCGCGGGTCAGCCATGCGCTGCATCCTGCGGTACATTTCCTCCAAATCATCCATTTCCCTGTTGCGTTTTGCCTCCGAAGCGGGTATACTGTTGTCAGAATCTTTTTGAATGGACTGCCTCTCATCTGCGCCAACAGATGTATTTCGGGCAGTCTTTTCTTTTGGCTCAATTCCCATAGGCAGCTTCCTCCTGCATTCCGTTCATAATCGTAGCGATCATCTGGATGGTGTCCAGCAGCTCGTCGTTCACGCCCTGCCCGGCCTCAATCCGGCGCAGCTCGTCCAGCACAGCGGCCAGTTCGTCCCGGAGCGCCTTATAGACTCTGGGATTACCCTGCACCACCACATCCCGTTCCAGCAGCCGCCGGGTGATGTAGTCCTGCTTTGTCAGGCCGGACAGCTTGACGAAGATTTCAAGCTGCTCATCCTCCTCCGGGGAGACCCGGAAGGCCACCGTTTTGTTCCGCCAGCGGTTGTGCTTGTCCAAATTCTTTGCCGACATTTTTAATTGCCCCTTTCCATGTTCAATTTATCCGCCATTTCCGTCTGCTTGGACGGAAACAGGTGCGCATAGTTGTAAGTGATGTCAATGCTCTCGTGGCCCACCCGGTCTGCGATGGCCGTAGCTGAAAAGCCCATGTCAATGAGAAGCGATACCGCGCTGTGACGAATATCATGGATTCGGATGCGCGGCACTCCGGCTTCTTTGGCTCCCCGATCCATCTCCCGGTGGAGATAGCTCTTGGTGACGGTGAACATCCGGTCATCCAGCCCGATTCCATAGAGCATTTTGAGATAGTCCTGAATCTCATCCGTCAGAAACTGCGGCATGGTGATGACGCGGTTGCTTTTCTCCGTTTTTGGAGTGGTAATCAGGTCCTGACCGTTTAGCCGCTGATAGGATTTCCTGATGGAGACAGTGCCTTTCTCAAAATCGAAATCAGCGGGCGTGAGCGCCAATAACTCGCCTTCCCGGATACCGCACCAGTAGAGCATCTCAAAGGCATAGAAGGATAGCGGCTTGTCCATCATTGCCTCGGCAAATTTCAGGTACTGCTCCTTGGTCCAGAACATCATCTCCCGGTTTTTCTTTTTGCCCATGCTGCCCGCCTTCTTGCAGGGATTCTCCCGGAGGTTGTAGTACCGAACCGCGTGGTTGAAGATGGCACTGAGCTGATTGTGGACCGTTTTCAGGTACACCGGCGAGTAGGGCTTGCCGTTCTCGTCCTTGTGGTTCAGCATCTCGTTCTGCCAGGTGATGATCTGCTGGGCGGTGATGTTGCACATTTTGAGCTTACCGAAGTAGGGCAGCAGCTTGGTGCGGATGATGTGATCCTTGGTGGCCCATGTGTTTTCCTTGAGCCGGGTCTGCATATCTGCCGTGTAGAATTCCACGAAGCTCTTGAAGCTCATATCCAGATCGGCGGTGGATTTGTTGAGCTGTTCCCGTTCCCATGCCTGCGCCTCCCGCTTGGTCTTAAAGCCCCGCTTCTGGGTCTGCTTGCGCTCGCCGTTCCAGTCGGTATAGCGGTAGACCGCTCGCCAGGTGTTGGTCTTTTCTTCCTTATAGACTGCCATCAGTTACCACTCCTTTCCTTTTCGCCGTAGCACAGCTTCTCATAGAAGAACTTTCGGTTGACTCTGCCGGATATGGTCAAGTAACCGAGGCTTTTCAGTTCCGCGTTGAGTTTCTGTACGATTTTGTAAGCATAGGATTTGGAAACGCCCAATTCCTGCGCCACTTCATCGACCCGCATAAACGACTGTTTTTCTGTCATACACAAAAATACCTTCCTTTCCTTGTCGTGATCGTTTCTTGTTTGCCGTTTCACCCTTCAGACTCTGGCAGGCAACCCTTCCCGGCGCTGTGCCGTTTGCTTTTCTCCTTGGCACGCTCATATCGTTGCCTGCTTCCCCGGAGAAAGTATCTGTCGGACGGTCATTCAGTTTTACTTCGCCTGAAATTCCCCCTCTCACTTTACAACGGACATTTTTTCGCCGTTTTGAGGGTATGCGATTTGTAAAATTTTTGTGACTTAAACTTATTTGCTTATATCATCTTCATTATACTAAGCATAATAGTTAAAGTCAAGCGGTTTGCAGAAAAATATTAAATAAATTTGTTTAGGTTTCTCTTGACTATCCTAAGCATTTCTGCTATGCTGAATCTATCAAGAATCCAGATAGGAGTTGGCCGTTATGGCGATTGGAGAACGCATTCACTTTTTCCGCACCTTGCGGGGCATGACACAAAAATATCTCGGTATGGCACTTGGCTTCCCGGAGAAGTCCGCCGATGTGCGCCTTGCTCAATACGAGAACGGGTCGCGGACTCCCAAGACAGATCTTACTGCCGCGCTGGCACAGATATTGGAGGTCTCTCCCCATGCCCTGGCTGTGCCGGACATCGACTCCTATGTGGGCCTTATGCACACACTCTTTACCCTGGAGGACCGCTACGGCCTGAAAATCTGCGAGTGTGATGGAGAAATACATCTCCGGGTAGATGTGTTCCAGGGCAAGGACGCAGCAAGGCTCCATGAAATGCTCTGCGCCTGGGGAGAGCAGGCGGTCAAGTTGAAGTCGGGGGAAATCAGCAAAGAGGACTACGACCGCTGGCGTTACCGCTACCCGGAGTTTGATACCACAGGCCACTGGCACAAGGTTGTCCCTTCTCAGGGCCTCAGTGATATGCTGGTGGAAGAATTGAAGAAGCAGCCTGGCAAAGATAAGTAAAACGAAAAGAGCTACCTGACTTTCGCAAATCAGGTAGCTCTTTATCTTTGGAATAATGAAAACTGTTGCCAAATCGTTGCCACGGAGGGCATCAAGCCTTAGAAAACCCAGTAATCACGGGCTTTTCCGGGCCTCTGAAATCACTCCCACTCAATGGTTGCCGGGGGCTTACTGGTAATATCGTAGACGATACGGTTGATACCCTTGACCTCGTTGACGATACGGGTGGAAATACGGTCCAGTACGTCATAGGGGATACGGGCCCAGTCAGCAGTCATAAAGTCGCTGGTAGTAACAGCGCGGAGGGCCAGCGTATAATCGTAGGTGCGGCCGTCGCCCATGACGCCCACGGAGCGGGTGTTGGTGAGTACGGCGAAATACTGGTTGATGTTCTTGTCCTCACCGGCGGCGGCGATCTCCTCCCGGTAGATGGCGTCGGCGTCCCTGAGGGTATCCAGCTTCTCCTTGGTCAGATCGCCGATCACACGGATGGCCAGGCCGGGGCCGGGGAAGGGCTGGCGCATGACCAGGTACTCGGGCAGGCCCAGCTCCCGGCCCAGCTGCCGCACCTCGTCTTTGAACAGCAGCCGCAGAGGCTCGATGATCTCCTTGAAGTCCACATAGTCGGGCAGGCCGCCCACGTTGTGGTGGCTCTTGATCACGGCGGCGTCGCCGGCGCCCGACTCGATGACGTCGGGGTAGATGGTGCCCTGGACCAGGTAGTCCACCCGACTGATCTTCTTGGCCTCTTCCTCAAAGACCCGGATAAACTCCTCGCCGATGATCTTGCGCTTGCGCTCAGGCTCGGCCTCACCGGCCAGCTTCAGCAGGAAGCGTGCCTCGGCGTCCACCCGGACAAAGTTGATATCCCAGCGGGCAAAGGCGGCCTCTACCTCGTCGCCCTCGTTTTTCCGCATGAGGCCGTGATCCACGAACACACAGGTGAGCTGCTTGCCCACGGCCTCGGCCAGCAGGGCGGCGGCCACGGAGGAGTCCACGCCGCCGGACAGGGCCAGCAGCACCTTGCCGTCCCCCACCTTCTCCCGGATGTCCCGGATGGCGGTATTCTTGTAATCGCCCATGGTCCAGTCGCCGGTGGCGCCGCACACCTCATAGAGGAAATTGCGGATCATGTCCACCCCGTGCTGGGTGTGGTTGACCTCGGGGTGGTACTGCACGCCATAGAAGCCCCGCTTCTCGTCGGCAATGGCCACATTGGGGCAGGCGTCGGTATGGGCGGTGAGTGCAAAGCCCTCGGGCACCTTGGCCATATAGTCGCCGTGGCTCATCCAGGAAATACCCTGCTGGGGCAGGCCCTTGAAGAGCTTACAGGTGGTGTCGTAGTAGGTCTCGGTCTTGCCGTACTCCCGGGCGGTATCCTCCTGGGCGGCGGTGACCTGACCGCCAAGGGTGTGGGCCATCAGCTGGCAGCCATAGCAGATACCCAGCACAGGCACCCCCAGCTCAAAGATGGCGGGGTCCACATGGGGGGCCTTCTCGTCGTACACACTGTTGGGGCCGCCGGTGAAAATAAAGCCGATGGGCTCCATGGCTTTCAGCTGCTCCAGCGGAGTGGTATAGGGCTTGACTTCGCAGTACACGCCGCACTCACGAACCCGGCGGGCAATGAGCTGGTTGTACTGGCCGCCGAAGTCCAGAACGATCACGGTCTGATGGGACATTCAAGTTCCTTCTTTCTATGGAGTCTATGGGTTTCCGAAAATCTGTGTAACAATTATGGTTTAGAATATCATATTTTTCCTCCGGGCGCAATACTTCTCCCACGTCCGCGCCGCATTTGAAGCAGACGGTACCATCCCCCGCCAAACAGAAAGTTGGTGCAGCGCCCTACCGCCGGATTACCCAGCAGGAGCAGCAGCCCTGCCCACGCCAGCAGCACCTGCCACGGTTGGGCCAGCAGATAGGGGAATTTCAGCCGGAATAGATGGAAGAAAAAGCCGTGGAGCAGATAGATGGGCAGGGTGTTCTGCCCCAAAACAGTTATCACCGGAATTCTGCGCTTGAGGTAAGGGGCCAGGCCAGCAAACAGGAGAAAAATCACACTGGCCGAGCAGCACATGATAAGTCCCCGCACCTGCCAGCTATAGCCCAGATCCTCATAGCCGTAGGCGCCCAGCATCATTTTTGCAGTCACGTCCTGCCGCAGCAGCAGCCACTCTAAAACCACGCAGCAGGCGGCCGCAAGGCCAAGCACAATCCCTCTGAGGGTCCGTCCTCCCCCGTTCCAGCGGGCTCGCAGGCCGTCTGCCCTTCTGAAGTAGTAGCCCAACAGAAACCAGGGCTGAAAGGCGATAATCCGGGAGGCGCTCCATTGGTAGTCTATGCTCTTGTCAAAGCCCGCCAGCAGCGCCAGGGCTACCGACGCGGCCACCATCAACCATCGCCCCACAGGGGACGGAACATCATATACCGGCAGCAGAAGGGTGTAAACGGCCAGCACAAAAAGGTACCACAAAATCCAGTAGGGTCTTGAAAACTGCACATGAACGTAGGGGTCCCCCAGCTTTTCCACAAAGGCAGTATACAGCCACTGGAAGATCAGGTAGGGCAGCGCCATGCCAAAAATCCATTTGCTCCGATCAAATCTGGCAAACATCCCACTGAGAAATAAAAAGGCTGGCATATGAAAAGAATAAATTACGGCATACAAAGTCTCTTTGTGGGGAAATTCCCCCGCAATCTCCAGCAGGTGCCCCAGCACCACCAGGGCAATGAGCAAAAAGCGCAGATTATCATACTGATATTCCCTTGTTTTCATGTCCGGCGCGCCTTCTTTCCACGACAGCCTATGCCCGCTTAGAATATCATGTTTTCTTCCCTCCCGCAATAGCAGCAAAAAGGCCGCCGAGTTCTGACAGCTCAGCGGCCTTTTATTCAGGCACCTATCTCCGCGCCGCCCCATTCCACGACGGTAAAGCCGGTACGCTCTGGAGCGGTGAGGGTCTGGGGCTCCACCTCCACCAGCTTGTCCAACCCCTGCCAGGCCATGAATACCCGGATCAGGGTATCCGGGGCCGGGTCAATGGTCAGCTTGGCGCTGTCGGTGTAGGCTTCCTGTTGGAAGGAGATCAGATTATAAGGGTTGTGCTCCATCTTGGGCAGCCAGTAGATAATAAACTCGTTGACCTCCTGCTCCGTCAGGCCCAACTGGGCCAGGGCGTCCTCCAGAAATACGGCGGTGTTTTCCCCAGTTACGCAGAAGCCGGTGGAAAAGTCGTATTCGGTCTGGCTCACGCCCTCCCAGAACAGGCAGTAATACTGCCGTCCGGTGGTCGGGTCCGTGAGGGTGCCGTTGGGAGAAGCGTCCACCGTCCAGCCGTCCCCATAGGCGGGATAGGTGGAGGTCAGTTCCCCATCAAAGTCCAGGGTAACGGAGACCTTGGTTTCTTCCTCCGGGTAGAGGTAAATCACCGGTTTTTCGGCCGCAGGGCCTCTGTCCGGAGTTCTGCATCCGGTCAGCGAGGCGGCCAGCAGGCAGGCCGCCAGGGTCAAAGGAACCAGTTTACGCATAAAAACTCCCCCTTCCAGATTCTTAGGTCCTTTTTATCAGACGAATCCGGAAGGGGGAAGTTCCCAATTTAATTAAATCTGGGTAATATCAATGGGCCGCAGGTCGGAGGGCCGGCCCTGGGTGCGAATGGTGAGCATGGCCCGTGCGGTGTCAATAGCGGTGATGCAGGCCACGGAGTGCTCCACGGTGGAGCGGCGGATCTTGAAGCCGTCGGTATCGTGGCGGCGGCCCCGGGTGGGGGTATTGATGACCAGATCCACGGTGCCGGAAGCGATCATGTCCAAGATGTTGGGGTGAGCCTCGGAGACCCGGGCCACCTTGCGAGCGGGGATGCCCACGGCATTGAGGGCCTCGCAGGTGCCGCTGGTAGCCAGGATCTCAATGCCCATGTCGGCAAAGCCCTGGGCGATACCGATGATCTCGCCCTTGTCCTCGTCCTTGACGGTGATGATGATGCGGCCACCCTTCTTGGGAGCCTTCATGTTGGCACCCTTAAAGGCCTTCAGCAGGGCCTGGGGGAAGGACTCGGCCAGACCCAGGCACTCGCCGGTGGACTTCATTTCGGGGCCCAGGCCGGTGTCCACGTCGGTGAGCTTCTCGAAGGAGAACACCGGCATTTTCACAGCGTAGTAGTCGGCCTCTTTGTAGATGCCGGTACCGTAGCCCAGGTCCTTCAGCTTCTGCCCCAGCATGACCTTGGTGGCCAGGTCGATGATGGGCACGCCGGTTACCTTGGAGATATAGGGGATGGTACGGGAGGAGCGGGGGTTGACCTCGATGACATACACTGTGTCGTCATAGATGACAAACTGGATGTTCACCAGGCCCACCACACCCAGAGCCTTGGACAGGTCGTAGGTATAGCGGTAGATGGTCTCCTTGTGCTTCTCCTCGATGTGGATGGGGGGATAGACGGAGATGGAGTCGCCGGAGTGGACGCCGGCCCGCTCGATGTGCTCCATGATGCCGGGGATGAGCAGATCCTCCCCGTCAAACACGCCGTCGACTTCCACCTCACGGCCCATCAGATACTTATCCACCAGGATGGGATGCTCCTGCTCCACCTGGTTGATGATGCGCATGAACTCGGTGATGTTGCGGTCGTTGTAGGCGATCTCCATGCCCTGGCCGCCCAGCACATAGGATGGGCGCACTAGCACGGGGTAGCCCACCTCGTGGGCGGCTTCCAGGGCCTGCTCGGTGGTAAACACCGTCTTACCGGCGGCGCGGGGAATCTTGCACTGGTTGAGGATCTCGTCAAAGCGCTCCCGGTCCTCGGCGGCGTCCACGCCGTCGGCGGAAGTGCCCAGGATGGGCACACCCATGTTGGTGAGGGCCTGAGCCAGCTTGATGGCGGTCTGACCGCCGAACTGCACCACGGCACCCCAGGGCTTCTCCAGCTCCACCACAGCCTCCACGTCCTCGGGAGTCAGAGGTTCAAAGTACAGCTTATCGGCCACGTCGAAGTCGGTGGACACAGTCTCGGGGTTGTTGTTGATGATGATGGTCTCATAACCCAGGCGCTTAAAAGCCCAGACGGAATGGACGGAGCAGTAGTCGAACTCGATGCCCTGGCCGATGCGTATGGGGCCGGAGCCCAGCACCAGCACCTTCTTCTTGTCCTGCCCGGGCCGGTGGGCCTCAGGCGTAGCGGCAGCCAGCCAGGGAGCCTCCGGGATATGGGGAGCCAGCTCACCCACCTGGGGCAGATGAAGCTCCTCGGCAGCCTCGTTCTCCTCATCGTAGGTGGAGTAGTAGTAGGGGGTCTGAGCCTCAAACTCGGCGGCGCAGGTGTCCACCATCTTGAAGGCGGGGCGGATGCCGAAGCCCTCTCGCAGGGCCTTGATCTCCTTCCGCTCCCTGCCGGACAGTGCGGCGATCCAGGCGTCGGAGAAGCCCATCTCCTTGGCCATGCGCAGAGTGTCGGCATCCAGGTGGCCGTGGTCCAGCTTGTCCTCCATGTCCACGATGTTCTGGAGCCGGTCCAGGAACCACAGGTCGTACTTGGTGATCTTGTTGATCTTCTCGGGGGAGAAGCCCCGGCGCAGGGCCTCGGCCACCACGAAGAGGCGCTGGTCGTCGATATTTACCAGCCGCTCCTCGATCTCCTCGGTGTACAGCTGATCCAGGCCGGGCAGGCGCAGGGACTTCACAGGCAGTTCCAGGGAACGGATGGCCTTCATCAGGGCACCCTCAAAGGAGTTGCCGATGGCCATAACCTCGCCGGTAGCCTTCATCTGGGTGCCCAGGGTACGGCTGGCAGTGGTGAACTTGTCAAAGGGCAGACGGGGGATTTTCAGCACGCAGTAGTCAAGGGTGGGCTCAAAGCAGGCGGTGGTCTTGCCGGTCACCGCGTTGGGAATCTCGTCCAGGGTGTAGCCCAGGGCGATCTTGGCGGCCACCTTAGCGATGGGATAGCCGGTGGCCTTGGAGGCCAGGGCGGAGGAGCGGCTCACGCGGGGGTTGACCTCAATGACCGCGTACTCGAAGGAATCGGGATTCAGAGCCAGCTGCACGTTACAACCGCCCTCGATCTCCAGGGCGGAGATGATGTCCAGGGAGGCCTTACGCAGCATCTGGAATTCCCGGTTGGCCAGGGTCTGGGTAGGGGCCACCACGATGGAGTCGCCGGTGTGGACGCCCACCGGGTCCACGTTCTCCATGGAACAGATCTGGATCACGTTGCCGGCGGAGTCCCGCATGACCTCGAACTCGATCTCCTTCCAGCCGGAGATACACCGCTCGATGAGCACCTGGCCCACGCGGCTGAGATGGATGCCGCGGTCGGCGATCTCCCGCAGGGACATCTCGTCGTAGGCAATGCCGCCGCCGGTGCCGCCCAGGGTGTAGGCGGGGCGGACAATGACGGGGTAGCCGATGGACCCGGCAAAAGCCACCGCATCCTCCACGCTCTCCACCACATCGGAGGTGACGCAGGGCTGGCCGATGGCCTCCATGGCGTCCTTGAAGCCCTGGCGGTCCTCCGCCTTGCGGATGGACTCAGGGCTGGTGCCCAGCAGCTTGACGCCGTACTGCTGCAGGATGCCCTGTTCGTGGAGGTTCATAGCCAGGTTCAGGCCGGTCTGGCCACCCAGAGTGGGCAGGATGGAATCGGGGCGCTCCTTCTGGATCACCTGCTCTACGCTGGCGATGTTCAGGGGTTCAATATACACATGATCAGCAATGTCCTTGTCGGTCATGATGGTGGCGGGGTTGGAGTTGACCAGCACCACCTCCACGCCCTCTTCCTTCAGGGCGCGGCAGGCCTGGGTTCCTGCGTAGTCAAACTCGGCGGCCTGGCCGATGACGATGGGGCCGGAGCCCAGCACCAGTACCTTCTTAATATTCGGATTCTTGGGCATTACCGGTCGCCTCCCTTCATGCTGTCCACAAAGCGGTCAAAGAGATATTCGGTGTCCATGGGGCCGGGGGAGGCCTCGGGGTGGAACTGGACGGTGAAGCAGTTGGGACGCTTATAGCGCAGGCCCTCCACACTGCCCTCGTTGACGTTGACGTGAGAGATCTCCGCCACAGCGGGGTCCACGCTCTCGGCAGTGACCACATAGCCGTGGTTCTGGCTGGTGATAAAGGCCCGTCCGGCGGCCAGATCCTTCACCGGGTGGTTGCCGCCCCGGTGGCCGAAGCGCATCTTCCGGGTCTCGGCGCCGGCGGCCAGAGCCAGCAGCTGGTGACCCAGGCAGACGGCAAAGAGGGGCAGGCTGGAGTCGTAGAGTTTGCGTACCTCTTTAATAATGTCCACATTGTCCGCCGGGTC
Source organism: Flavonifractor sp. An91 (assembly GCF_002159225.1). NCBI lineage: Bacteria > Bacillati > Bacillota > Clostridia > Eubacteriales > Oscillospiraceae > Flavonifractor > Flavonifractor sp. An91. Next base: position 29,101 of record NZ_NFHA01000033.1, read on the forward strand.
GCCGGGGCCGTTGGACAGCATGACGCCGTCATAGCCGCCGGTGAGGATGGTTTCCGCCGGGGTGTGGGCAGGATAGACGGTGACCTGGCAGCCCCGCTTCTGGAGGCAGCGGATCATATTCTCTTTCACGCCGTAGTCCATCAGGGCCACCCGCAGCTGCTGCTCTCCCAGAGCAGGATAGAGCTGGGGCGCCTTCCGGGTCACCTTTTCCACGGTGCCCTCCACCCGATAGGCATGGATCTTCTCCAGGCACTCCTCTACATGAAAATGCTCCGCACAGGTGATCATACCATTCATGGTCCCCTGACTGCGGAGTATTCTGGTTAAAGCCCGGGTATCCACGCCTTCGATCCCGGTAATGTCATATTGTTTCAGATAGGCGTCCAGCTCACCCTCGCAGCGGAAATTGCTGCCCCGCCGGGCCAGATGCCGCACAATAAATGCCTCAGCCCAGGGCCGGGAGGACTCATTATCCTCGTGGTTTACGCCGTAATTGCCAATGAGGGGATAGCTCATCACGATTCCCTGTCCCGCATAGGAGGGATCGGTCAGGATCTCCTGGTAGCCGGTCATGGAGGTGTTGAACACCATTTCGCACACCCGGTCTGCGGGGGAGCCCATGCTGACGCCCGGGAACATGGCGCCGTTCTCCAGAATCAAGGTCGCCTTCATCTCCTGCATCACGCCTTTCTTTCCATGATATTTGTTCGATTGTACTCTAAATATCCGCCTCCGGCAACTCCCTTTTTCCCTTCTTTTTCAAAATCGTAATTTTGGACAAAAAGTCGGAGCGCATCCCCCGTTTTTCACGGTCAATGCGCCCCGAATGTCTCAAAAAACTATAGATGCCCTCATAATTATTTTGGTGGTTCTATGTCCACCACCACCAGCTCCGGCCGGTTGAACAGACGGGGCACCCGGGTGCTCTCCCGGGCCAGTCCCCGGCTGACAATGAGGGTGGCACCGCCGATCTCATAGCGCCCGCCGGCATAGGTGGGGAACATTCCCTGATTGGGAGCCAGTACGCCGTTGATGAGGCCGGGCAGCCGCCATTGACCCCCATGGGCGTGACCGGCCAGCACCAGATCAAATCCGCTGCCGGCGTAGTCGCTCACCCGCTCGGGCCGGTGGGTCAGCAAAATAGAGAAGTGACTGCCGTCCAGATCACCGCTGGCGGCGGTCAACTGGTCCTGCCAGTTCTCCTCTCCCGTCTCCGGGTCGTCAATGCCGCCGATCTGCACCATCTGTGCCCCGGCAGCGGCGCAGACACATTTGCCGTCCAGCACCACCGCACCGCAGGCTGTCAGCAGTTCTTTGACCACAGCCAGCCGCCCGGTGCGGTGCTCGTGATTGCCCGAGGCGTAATATACCGGCCAGCGGTCGGCCAGCTTTTTTACCGTGAGCAGGGCACGCCACTCCTCCATCCGGGGCTCGTCGTCCACAATATCCCCGCACATGACCACCAGATCCGGTTTCTGTGCGGCCACCGCTGCCACCAACTGTTCCTGGTTTTTCCCGTACCGGCAGGCGTGCAGGTCGGTGAGCACCGCCAGCCGGATGGGACTGTCCACCTGGTCGCTCTCCACCGTATAGTACCGCACCGCAAGGCGCACGTCCAGAGCTGCCGCCAGCAGGATACCGGCCGCCGTCCCTCCCGCTGCCAGCAGGGCCGCTGTTCTTTTTTTCATCGGTTCCCTCCTTTTGTATATCTGCCGCCATCCCGGTCATACTGAAGGTATCGTGATCCCGGGAGGTCGTCTCATGGTCATTGCCTTTTTACGCACAATCATTCTTTATGCCTTTATTATTGCCGGTATCCGGCTGATGGGCAAGCGGCAGGTGGGTGAGCTGGAGCCCTCCGAGCTGGTGTTGGCCCTGCTCATCGCCGATCTGGCCGCCGTTCCCATGCAGGACTTCGGCATTCCCCTGCTCACCGGCCTGATCCCCATTCTCACCCTGCTGTGCATCACCATGGCCCTGTCGGTGCTCACCATGAAGAGCATCAAATTCCGGGCGGTGCTCTGCGGCCGTCCCAGCATCATCGTGGAAAACGGGAAACTGCGCCAGGGCGAGATGAAGCGCAACCGCTTCACTTTGGATGAACTGATGGAGGAACTGCGGATGAAGGGGGTTACCGACCTTTCCACCGTCAAGTATGCCATTCTGGAGACCAACGGCCAGCTGTCCGTTCTCCCCTTCGCCGCCCAGAAGCCCCCCACCGCCCAGGATCTGGCCCTTCATCTGCCGGAGCCGGGGCTGCCGGTGGTCATGATCAACGACGGACGGGTCATCACCCGCAATCTCCATAGCCGGGGCCTGGACGAGGTGTGGCTGGACAAGCAACTTCAGCAGCACCATGTGAAACGGACCCAGGACGTGTTTCTGCTGACAGTGGATGAGACCAACAAGGTCTGCGTCATTGAAAAGGAGGCGGTCCGGTGAAGCGGCTGTGGATCGCCCTGGCACTGCTGGCTGCCCTGCTGTGCGGCACCCTGCTCCATACCTGGTCCCTGCGGGGCTTTACCCAGGGTCTGTCCGACGCTCTGGATGAGGCCCAGACACTGGCCCGGGCCGACCGCTGGGAGGAGGCCAGTTCCCTGACCGAAGAGGCCCTGCAAACCTGGCGGGAGCGGGATGTGTATCTCCACGTCCTGCTCCGCCACGCCGACACCGACCAGATCTACGCCGGCTTCCAGGAGACCCTGGCCCTGCTGGAGAGCCAGGAATACGGCGAATACGCCGCCGCCAACGCCCGGCTGGTCACCCAGATCGAACTGCTCAGTGAGGCGGAACAGCTCACCTTAAAAAATGTCTTTTAAACGAAAGGGGGGCGCACCTGCCGCGCCCCCCTGCAATCTCTCTTACTGTTCCCTTCCATTTTATTTTCGTCGTTCGTCCCAGCATTTTGACACATTCCAAAACACATTCCTTGTACCCCCTTCCTCCCCCTATGACCCCCTCCATCCCCCGGGGCCATGCACCAGCCATGGAACAGAGTTTGCGACGATCTTGCTCCATTACAGCTGAGCAGCGCCGAAACTGGGCCAAAATCTGAACCATTTTCAGAAACAGCTTTGCGGCGTCAGGGGATGAAAAAAGCGAGGGTGCGTCGGATTTTTTCCAACGCACTCTCGCTCATGTTTGGGGTCAAACTTGGCGGACAAGCCGCCGTTTTTCAGGGGATTAGGCCCTGTTTGAAAAATGTGTAGTTTTGTTCTAAAACAACAAGATAGCAATAGCGGCAAGGTAGACGAAGGCCAGAAAAGAGGCATCCAATTTGTCATATCTGGTAGCAACTCTCC
>NZ_NFHA01000034.1:0-32007 GCF_002159225.1 Flavonifractor sp. An91
CTAAAACGAAACCTGGCGTTAATTAACGCCAGGCCTCGCAAAGTTTTGAATTTCCATTCTGCCCAGGAATTATGGGACTTCGAACTCAATTCCTGTTGCATTTAGTTTGACAATTCACTTATTATTCCAGAGGTGAAAACTCACCGGTGACCGCGTTGACGTAGTAGGTGCCGGTGTCGGTGACAAACCGCCATACCGGCGTCAGCTGGACCTGCCGGGTGGTGTTGCTGGAGAGCAGGTAGCCCCCGTCCATGGCGTCGATGCGGCTGCACACATAGCCCCCCTCATTGATCCCGGCCAGAAAGCGGACCAGAATGGTGGGGGTGGAGAGGAGCGACTTGGTGACCGAGGCGGAAACACTGCCGTCCAGCCGCTGTCCCTCCACCTGGATTAGGTCATTTTCCTGCCAGTGGAGACGGATGGTGCAGGAGAAGAGGGGGGAGCCCTCCCAGCTTTGGCAGTAGGTCAGCAGAGTTTCTGCGCCGGTCTGCTCCGTGTCGGACAGGGTGCCGGTAAAGCCCATGGCCTCCAGACAGGCCTGGCTGGAGGACTCATAGTCCTGGTCGCTTTCAAGTCTCCAGGTTCCGGGGGTAAGGGTAATGGTAAAGCTGCCGTTCATGGAAAATTCCGCCACGCCGCCGGGGCCGGAGTAGCGGGGACGTACCTCGCTCTCCCCCTCCAGGGTGACCTCTCCCAGCAGGGCGGCGGCTGCGCCGGCCTCACCGGTCCGGTCACGGGTGACGGTGGTCACCGACAGCGCCAGATCGTCGGGGAATTCATCCAGGGTAAAGTCGATGCCGCCCTGTTCCAGCACGGTCTGGGCGGCCTGCCTGGTTTCCGCCTGGTAGCGCTTGTCCTGGCTGGCCTGACTGCCCACAAGCAGGAGCAGGATAATGTTGACGCACAGCAGCATCAGCAGGATCACATTTTTCAGTTTAGACCATTCCATAGGAACCTCGCGATCTCGTCATTTGGCCACCCATCCGGCCTGGACGGTGTCGCCGCCGCTGTCGCTGTAGCACAGGACCAGCTCCCGGCCCTCCGGGTCCAGGGCCTCCAGAGCTGCGGCGGCCATCCGCTCGTTTAGCACCAGACTGGTTTGGCCAGCATCCTCGTACCGCCGGAACCGGAGGGTAAAGGCGGTAATCTGTCCATCCTGGATGGTGAAGAGGGCGGCGCTGTCGCCGCCGGAGAGGCTGACCTCCGCGCCGTTCAGGCTATAGCCGTAGCGGACGGACAGACCGGTGTCGGTTTCGGTTACATCCATCAGATAGATGCGGGCGGCGCCGCAGTAGCGGCCCACCGTATCGGCGGCCATCCGCCGGGTGGTCTCCACCACCTCGGTGATGTCGTAGCCATACGCACTCCCCACGGGGTAGCGGGAACTGGTGCCCTCTGCCGTGGTATAGGAGACGGTGCCGGTGTTGCTGATCTCTAGGGTCTCCTGGCCTTCCCGGATACGGATACCGTTGGGAATGGCATAGTAGGAGGTCTGGAAGGAGAGGGCCTGCTGCAGACTGCTGATCAGCGTGTCGTCCAGGTTGGCCAGGGGATTGGAGGCGCGGTAAATGTTGGGGGTGGGTGCGGAAGCGGAGATGAGCACATAGGGGTCCAGCCCGGCGTAGCCGCTGTCCGTGCCCAGCTCAAAGGCAAAGGGAACGCCGTTGCCGCCGTAACCGGCAATCAGCTCGTCCATGTGCCCCTGATAGGTCACTGCCGTTTTACAGGTATAATACAGGCCGTCACTCTCATTATGATAGTACAGCCGCACCCCGTCGTCCGCCAGAGCCACGGCGATCCGCCGGGCGGAGCCGGTGAGGGCGGTGTTGATGCCCCCCTCGCCGGTCCAGGCGCTGAGGGTCTCCAGAGGGATCTTGCCCAGAAAATCAAACCAGACACCGGGGGCACTCAAAGCAGCCTGCCATACCGATTCGGTGACCACCGTGGGGGAGTCTGCACTGGACAGGGCTTCGCCCAACAGAATGCCCACGCTGTCATACAGTTTGTCGGTCTGGGTGGTGTTGTACTGGACCGCATAGCGGTTCACCCCGTCGCATACCGCGATACGGACCGGGCGGGCGGCGGCGGTGAGCTGCACGGTGTTGCCGGGGTCGGAGGTCTCCACAGTGCTCTGAGGGCGGAAGAGGGAGATCAGCCCGCTCAGCAGTCCCTGGGAGCCGGAGACCCGGTTTTGTACCAGGGCAAGGCCGGTCAGATAGATGGCGGACAGGGAGAGCAGTACGATGAGCAGGGTCTTGAGTCGCTCCACTCCCCGGTTCCGGCGGCGTCTCGGTTTACTCCTTTCCATGGCGAGGCCCCTCCGTCAGCAGGGTGATGCGCACCGTCAGGCCGGGACCGGGCCGGTCCAGCAGTTCGATGGTGCCCTCGTGCCGGTCGATGATCTCCTTGGCGATGGAGAGGCCAAGTCCGGTGCCGCCGGACTCCCGGGAGCGGGCCTTGTCCACCCGGTAAAATCGCTCAAAGATGCGGCCCCGGTCGGCTTCGGGAATGCCGATGCCGTTATCGGCCACCTCCATCCACACCTTGCCCGGCCACTGGCCGGCGGAGATACGGATGTGGCCGCCATCGGGGGTGTACTTGATGGAGTTGGAGACGACGTTCATCATCACCTGCAAAATACGTTCCCGGTCGCCCACGATTTCGGGCAGGGTAGGGGGGAGCTTCAGTTCCACCTGATGGCCGTGGCGCTGGGCCTCCATCAGAATGGCGTTGTATACATCCTGCACCGCCTGTCCGAAGGGGAAGGGGGCCAGCTTCAGCTCCGACCGGCCGGAGTCGAACCGGGAGAGGGTGAGAAGGTCCTGCACGATGTGGGTCATCCGGTCGGACTCATTGAGAATGACCCCCAGGAAATTCTTTTCTGTGTCAGGGGGCAGCTCTCCGGCGTTGTCTACCAGAGTTTCTGCGTAGGAGCGGATGTTGGTCAGGGGGGTGCGCAGCTCGTGGGACACGTTGGCCACAAACTCCCGGCGCATCTCCTCGGTCTTATGCTGCTCCGTGACGTCATGGATCATCACCAGCACGCCGCCCAGCCGCTCCTGGTCAAAGGGGGTGAGCAGCAGCTCCAGGCTCTTGCCGCCCACGGTACGGGTCCCGTCCAGGTAGCCGGGGGATTGGACCGCCAGCACCCCCTGGAGGGGCGCAATGTCGGAGAACAGGGTATCATAGTTGACGCTGCCGCCAATGGGAATGGCCGTCCCCAGCAGTTCCTCGGCGGCAGGGTTGGACTGGATCACAGCGCCGTCCCGGGCAAAGGCCACCACGCCGTCGGTCATGTGGAGGAACAGGGTGCCCAGCTTGTTGCGCTCGTTCTCCACCTCCTCCAGGGTGTGGTGGAGCTGGCGGGCCATGTCGTTGAAGGTGCCGGTGAGGATGCCGATCTCATCCCGGGAGGCTACCTCCAGCTTCTGAGAAAAGTCGCCGTTGGCCACCCGCTCCGCACCCTCGGTAAGCCGCTCAATGGGGGTGATAAGGGTTTTGGACAGCAGGAAGGAGAGGAGCACTGAGATCACCAGACCGAAAACCAGAGCCTCCACGATGAGGGTGATGAGTTCGCTGTTCAGGGCGGCGGCATTGGTGCCGTCGTCCCGGACATAAATGATATAGCGCTGGTCCCCCCGCTGAACGGCCACCGCCACATCCATGTAAGATGCGGAGGGGGTGCTGTCGTCGCTCTTTTCCTCTCCGGCCAGCACCCGCATCAGATTGCGGGAGTCCATGTCCAGAGGCTGGTCGGCGTCCTGCTCGTCAGAGCCCGCCAGCCAGTGGCCGTCCTTACCGTCCAGCACATAGTATTTCCGGCTGCGGTTGTCCACGCCCAGGGTGCCGTTGTAGGCGTTGAGGATCTCAGCAATGCTGGCAGCGCCGTCCTGCTCGCCGGGGGTTGGGGTGTTCAGGTCGGCCCAGAACACCTCGTCGGCAAAGGCCTCCGACATCTGGGTATAGAAGTCCTGGGTGTAGTAATTGGCCACAGAGTTGATGAGGAACGCGCCCACAACGGTCATCAGCAGAATGATGAGCAGCGTCATGATGAGCATGAGCTTCATGTGCAGGCTGCGGAACATACTGTGGACCACTCCTCTCTTGCAAAAAATAAAGACAGGGCGGGCAGGGACGGCCGCCCCGGCCCGCCAAGATTGCTTCTATCAGGCGTTGAAATAATAGCCCAGACCTCTCCGGGTCACTACGAACTGGGGAGAAGTCGGATCGTCCGATTCCCGGCGGCAGAGCCGCCGGGAGCCCTGGAGATCATTGCATCTGGCCGGGAAAAGTGAATTTCCCCGGCCATCAAGGATTTGCCCGCTGGGCAAATCGCTTGTACGGCGCAGGCGCCGCCCCGCTGTGCGGGGGCCCGTGGAGGACGATCCGGACAGTTGGCGCAGGGTTACGCGTTAAAATAGTATCCCAGGCCTCTCCGGGTCACTACAAACTGGGGAGAAGCCGGGTCGTCCTCCACTTTTTCACGGAGGCGGCGGACGGCCACGTCCACAGCCCGCACGTCACCCACATAGCCCTCGTAGTTCCAGACGTGCTCCATGAGGGCCTCCCGGGAGAACACCTTGCCTGGCTGGGAGGCCAGGAATTTGATCAGCTCGTACTCCCGCTGGGTCAGATCCAGGGGCCGCCCATCCTTGCAGACCACCATCTGATCGGGATCGATGGAAATGCGGCCCAGCTCCATCCGGCTGCCGGAGGGGACGGAGGCGGGAGCGCCGGACACCATCTCGTTGCGGCGGATGTTGGCCTTTACCCGGGCCAGCAGTTCCCGCATGGAGAAGGGTTTGGTGATATAGTCATCGGCGCCCAGCTCCAGGCCCAGTACCTTATCGGTCTCCTCCTCCCGGGCGGTAAGCATGATGACCGGGGTGGAGCGGTTCTCCTTGCGGAGATTGCGGCACACATCGAAGCCGTCCATTTTAGGCAGCATCAGATCCAGCAGGATCAGGTCGGGATTCTGCTCCAGCGCCAGCTGGAGTCCCGCCTGACCATCGTAGGCCTCCAGCGTCTCATAGCCTTCCTTGGTCAGGTTGAAGCTGAGGATGTCCACAATGTTCTTCTCATCCTCCACAATCAGAATGCGCTTGCTCATGCCAACCTCCTGTCTTTACAGACCCAGCAGCTGCTTGACCTTCAGCACCAGGGCCACCGTCTTGGCGTCCACGATCTCCCCGTCCATGACCTGCTGGGCCAGCTGGGCGAAGGGCACCCGCTCCGCCTCCAGAAATTCGTCGTCATCCGGGTGGCAGGCGCCCTGCTTCAGATCCTGAGCCAGATACATATGGAGTACCTCGGAGGAGAAGCCGGGGGAGAGGTACAGGCAGCCCAGATAGGTCAGCTTGCCGCAGGTGACGCCCACTTCTTCTTCCAGCTCACGCAGAGCGGCGGGGCGATGGTCCTCCCCTTTCTCCAATTTGCCGGCGGGCAGCTCGGTGACCACTGCCTGGAAGGGATAGCGGAACTGCCGTACAATGCTGACGGTACCATCGTCAAACAGGGGCAGTACAGCCACCCCGCCGGGGTGCTCCACTACTTCCCGCCGGGCGATCCGGCCGTTGACCAGCTGGGCCTTGTCCAGCTTCAGGGTGACAATTTTACCTTCAAAGAGCGTTTCGCTCTCTACAGTCTTTTCCCACAGTTCCATCCGGCATATCCCCTTTTCTTACATCGGTTAGGTGCATTATATCATACTTCCAGGTTCCGTGCCACCCTCAGCTTTTCCAATCCCGGCAATCATTACAGCTGTACGGAAGGGGCCGGAACGGGTATAATCGTTCCTGCATTTGAGAGGAGGCAGACTATGACCATCCAGCCCATCGGCAGCGCCAGCGTTGCCCTGTACATCACCCCCGCCGACCTGAAGGAACACGGCCTGACACCGGCGGGGCTCACTCTGGAGCAGGCCCTGGAGCTGACCCGTACCGCCTTCCGGCAGGCGGGTATGGATCTGGAGGGCTCCATTGAGATCGAGGCCTACCCGGAGTCCTGTGGCGTGCTGGTGTTTGCCCACGTGCGTCCGCCGGAACAGCGGTGGTTCTCCTTTGCCTGCCTGGAGGACTTGGCTGCCGCCGCCCGGGTCCTGGATCAGCCCAGGCCGGATGCCGCCCTGCTGTGGTGGGAGGGGCGGTGGTGGCTTTCTCTGCCCGCCGGGGCGGAGCAGACTGCCGTACGGCTTTCTGAGTTCGGCCGCAGCGAGGCCGCGCGGCCCCATCTGGAAGCCAGTCTGGCAGAGCATGGCCGTATGGTCTTTCCTGCCGATGCTCTGGCCGGGGTGCTGACCTACTTTCCCGTCTGAGCTATTGACAGCTGTGGTATAATATCAACAGTTGCCGCACAGTGCGCGGCAGGATACCATCGTATCCAGGCGTTTTGCGGGCAAAACGCCTGCTGTTGATGTTACACCATGGCCAAAACCGGCTGCGCCGGTTTTCCGCCGCTCTGCGGCGTACAAGCCCGAATGGCTTGTGGCCATGGTATAATATACGCTCAAGAGATCTGTCCCGGTTGGGAGGTGGCGGAATGGAGGGCAAGGGCGTCAAAATCGTGGCCAAGAACAGCAAGGCCTACCACGACTATTTTATTGAGGATAAGTACGAGGCAGGTATTGAGCTGGCAGGCACCGAGGTCAAGTCCATCCGCCAGGGCCACGTCAACCTGAAGGACTCCTTCTGTATCGTCAAGGATGGCGAGATGCACGTCCATGGGATGCACATCAGCCCCTATGAGAAGGGCAACATCTTCAACAAGGACCCCCTGCGGCCCCGCCGCCTGCTGATGCACAAGCGGGAGATCCTGCGGCTCTTTGCTAAGGTCAAGCAGGACGGATACGCGCTGGTTCCTCTGTCCATCTATTTCCGGGGCCCCCGGGTCAAGCTGGAAGTGGGCCTGGCCAAGGGCAAGAAACTCTATGACAAGCGGGATTCCGCCGCTGCCAGGGACGCCAAGCGGGAGATGGACCGCACCATGAAATCACACCGCCGCGGCGGTTATTGACAAGGGGGGCACAGCCCCCCGAAGAAAGGAAGGAAAACCAAATGGCTCAGAATCCCATTGTGACCTTTGAAATGGAAAACGGCGGCAAGATGGTGGCCGAGCTCTACCCCGATGTGGCTCCCAACTCCGTCAACAACTTTATCAGCCTGGTGAAGTCCGGCTTCTATAACGGCCTGATCTTCCACCGTGTGATCCCCGGCTTCATGATCCAGGGCGGCTGCCCCCAGGGCACCGGTATGGGTGGCCCCGGCTACTCCATTAAGGGTGAGTTTGCCCACAACGGTGTGAAGAACGACCTGAAGCATGACCGGGGCGTGCTGTCCATGGCCCGTGCCATGCATCCCAATTCCGCCGGCAGCCAGTTCTTCATCATGGTGGAGAAGGCTCCTCACCTGGACGGTGAATACGCCGCCTTCGGCAAGGTGATCGAAGGCATGGACGTGGCCGACGCCATTGTCAATGTGAAGCGGGACCGGATGGACCGCCCCTACGAGGATCAGCGGATGAAGTCCGTCACCGTGGAAACCTTCGGTGTGGACTATCCCGCGCCGGAGAAGTGCTGAGTCTGACCGGCTGCCAGTAAAGTGTTACCTGTCGCGGCGCGGCTTGACCGCGCCGCTCCATGGGGGCGTACTGGTTTCGACGGGGACGTAGAGGCGGGAATAGCGGGCGGATGTGCCTGACATCCTTAAAACGGGCAACTTATAAATTAAAGAACAACGATAACGTTGAGCTTGTCGCGGCTTAAGCCGTGACCGTCCCGTCCGGAAGGACCACGAGCCGGAACGGGGCGTCGTTTAGTGGTGCACGTGTGTGCGCAAAGCTTTGAGCGCACCATGAACAATGAAGCTACCAAGCCCTGAAGTTTGACGGCCTACGTCAGGGTGCGGGAATGTAAATGACCGTCTGCGCCCGGAGAAGTTCCCGTTGAAGCGTTTTCGGACGGGGGTTCGACTCCCCCCGCCTCCACCAGATGAAAACACCATTGACATCTGAACCCCCCAAGGTTCGGACATCAATGGTGTTTTTCTTGTTTCCCTTGATTTACAAGGGATTCAGGGCTTCGAGGAGCAATCTCCTTTTCGGACATTCTTGATAAATCGTTGAATTTTAGGCCGTAAAACAGCGAAAACAATCAATCTGAACCCCTTTGTTCAGGACATGGTCTCTGGCTCCTTTTGCTCGCCAAAATAGATAGATTCCAGTTTCACTGGTGTCTTGTAACCGTTTTTAGCGTGAGGTCTGCGCTCGTTGTAAAACACCATATACGCATCTACTGCCGCTCTGAATTCCGCTTCAGAGCGGTATTTTGTTCGGTACAGTTCTTCTCGTTTCAACGAGGAGAAAAAGGACTCCATTACGGAATTATCATAGGGAACTCCCGCCTTTGAAAATGATTGTATCACGCCCAACTCCCTAAGATACGAGCACATGGCATAAGAGCGATAATTGCTCCCCCGGTCTGTATGGAATAGCAGTTGTCCCACAGGCTTGCGGGATTCGTATGCTTGCTTGAATGTACTTTTCACAAGTTGTGTGCTGTTACGCTTTCCAATTCGATAGCCTACAATTCGCCTGGCATACAAATCGATAATGGCACAGATGTAGTACTTGATATCCTTACAAAGAAAATATGTAACATCACTGACCCATACTTCATTTGGCCGCGTTACCTCAAATTGCTGGTTTAAATGATTTTTCAAACTGCGCCGCTCTTTGGCATAGACCTTTTTAGCATCCTGTCGAATGCTTAGCAAGCCCATATCCCGCATGAGTTCCCGGACCATTTCCTGACTGACTTTATAACCTTCCTCTTTCATAACTGCGGTAATCTTTCCTGCTCCAAAGATTTGCTTACTTTCATCATAGATTTGTTGAATTCTGATTCGAAGTTCCCCTCTTCTCTTTGCGTGCCAAGTATTGTCCCGTTTGTTCCGGAAGATATAATTGTAAAATGTTCCGCGGGGAACTTTTAGCGCGTCACAGAGCATATGCACATTGTATTGGCCATGGAGTTCTTCTAACGCTTGGAGCCTTTCATTGAGAGGTGCGTTGGCAGTACAGTTAGCGATTTGCAGAATCTCCACAATTCCCTCCAGTCGCTTTGCCTTAGTTTCCAGCATCCGAAAATTTTTGAGAGTAAAATCTAACGTAACCGGCTCAATCTGTGCGGACTTGATCCAAGCATAGAGAGTACTTCTGGAGATACCAGTGTCAGCAGCAATGTCTGCTACAGATTCGCTGTTCACCAAAAAACGGTTAACTGCTGCAGATTTTTCGGATTCCGAGTAGCTCCTATTTTTCATCCTCATCATTCCTTTCTGGTGTACTTTAAAAATCTCCTAATATCACCATTATAAAGGATAAAAAGTGGAGAACGCTTTTGAGAGCTAATTACAGTAGAAAAAGTCAGGTGATATGCTGGCGATATTTAAGTCAGTCAAGGTCGACCCACCACAAAGTGAATGACACTCAAAAAACATTCACTTGCGTCAAATTTGCACAAATAAGTTTCTTATGTGTGTTGACAATAACACTACTCTGTGCTACGATATGGATCATAAAGTAAGCGGAGGTGGAAATATGGATGCCAACGAAAAGAAGTCCAAACCTAAAAGCAAGGAATATCCTGCAGTCACATTGGACGCTGCAATTGCTTTTGTAGAGAAATTTCGGGATTATCCTCAAAACAAACCTATTTCGTACGATGTTGCCGCCGAGGCATGTGGCGTTAAGGCAACAACTAATTCCTTTAAGTATACGCTTAGTTCTGCAAGACAATACGGCCTTATTTCCACATCTTCTGGCAAAACTATTTCGTTTTTGGAGCCAGCAAGACGATTTGCTCGCCCCACGGAAGGGGCGGCCGAGTTGCAGGCTCTCAAGTTTGAGTGTTTTAAGGCTCCTAAGCTGTATTCAGAATTGATTGCTGAATATACTGGCCAATCAATCCCCCAGCCTCAGACCTTGGAGAATATTCTGGTTAATCAATATGGCATTCTTCCTGCAGTTGCAAAGGTGGCCGCTAATACATTTATCAAAACAGCCACAGAGATTGGTGCTGTTCAAAACGGAATCTTAGATCTTACACCGGAAACACCACAGAGCTCATCCGATGTTGTAGCAAAAGGGGCTGATGTCACTCTTAGTGGTACAGCCACTCTGGTTCCGGATGCCGAGAGTGTTTTTCAGTCCTCCAACGAAGAGTTTGCAGCTCCATTGAATATTTCTTTTGGCGACAAACGCAGAGCTATCTTGTATATGCCTATCGATGCAACACAGGATGATGCTGAGTATGTGAAGGCTATGATTGCACTTATGTTTCAAAAAGTGTATGGAGTGAAATGAACATATCAGGTGCTCTATCAATGAGTAATCATGAATATATTCTTCGCCTTGCCGACAAAGATATCAGGAGTGCTCTCTATGATTTGGGGACGATGTTTGACTGTGTAAGTACAGTTGATGGCCTTCCTGTTTTCCGTAGTTCTCGATTGCAGATAGAAAAGGCTGTCCCCGATGGAGTGTTTGAGTTTTTCTTGAGTGCTAATCTCATTGATAGAACATCTTTCTGTCTGACTCCGGACGGAAAAGCTCTATTTGAACTCATGTATATCCACCAGGACATTTCTAATGCCAATGAAGCCTTAAAGCAGAGGCTACTGCACAATCCAGTGGTTAATTTAGTCGGACAAGTTTTTTATGGTCGTGGGAAACAGTCCGTTGAACAGCTGAGGACATTACTAAATTATCACAGCGTTGCAAATAGGGAAATTGAATACAGGGAAGTAATTTCGCTGTTGACTCTTCTGAATAAATACAGTGTGGTTGTTTATGATAAGAAAAACAAACTATTCTCTGTAAAGGATGTTGCTTGCGGAGAAGCACCAATCCACCAATACTATATTGACCCAACTACACCTTTCAGCAATGTTTACAATCTTCGAAAGGTAATACGAGCTTGCCGTGGTTCTATATTCTGGATTGACAAACATTTCCGTAAAGAGGGTTTAGAAACACTTCTGGACGGGTTACCTTTTGAAGGAGTTTCATCCATTACCATCATTTCTGGTAGTGATAATGTGACCCAAAGTGCCAAATCAGATTATGCTGCATTGAGAAATGAATTATCCGCTCGACTCATCTCATTGAGTTGGAGAGTAATTACTGACAACGGATTTAAGTGGCACGATAGATGGCTTTTAGCAGACAATCTATGCTACAATATTCCCCCGGTCTTAGCGATTATTCGAGGGCAGCGTGCGGATATTCTCCGTACAAAAATAGCATTGGATCCTACTCCTTTTTTAGAGGCGAGTACTCCGATTGATGAAGTATAATCAGCCGAGCATCTATAGTGTTGTGATGTTCCACAAGTAGCAAATCCGAACCCTGCACCAATTGGTGCAGGGTTCGGATTTGTGCTTTTTCTTAATAATTTGGGAAAGATCAAGCCCAAAAGTCTATCTCATTTTTCTTTCTGGTGGAAGTTGCTGTGGCTTCGTGTTCTCTCTGCGTGGCTGGGTTTGAGTGTAATGGGAAACCGATTGGGATAGCTTGCCCGAACGACGGACCTTCTGCAAAATGCTATTTGGACCATCCCAAATGGCCGGTTGAAATTCCTTTGACAGCATTATATAATAATTAACATATAGTAAAACTGAAGAAGTTGTTTAGTCTCAATTTTTGAAAGATGATACTGCATTGCAACTTATTTGCGGCGGTATCAAACGGTCTGGGGCGGGGGCACTTTATGGAATACATGACTGTGTACGATGCGGCGCAGAAATGGAACATATCTGAGCGCCTGGTGCAGAAATACTGCGCATCAGGGCGCATTGCGGGCGCAGAGAAGTTTGGGTCATCCTGGAGAATCCCAGTGGGAGCCGAAAAGCCAAAAGACCAACGCAGGGAGCAGTCGGCTCCGGAAACGCAGGGGAAGAGAGGCCAGAGCCTGTCTTATCCGGGGCTTATGCCGCTGATGAACACCGCGTTTGAGCCGGGAAAATGCCTGGAATTCATTGACAGCATGGCGGACGGCCTGGAAAAACAGGTCGCACTTGCGGAGTATTACTATTTCAGCGGACAGCCGGAAAAAGCCATCGAACAAACCCAACTGCTTCTCCGCGAGTCGGATAGGAACATACAGCTTTCCGCCTGCCTGATCTATCTGTATGCCAATCTTTCTGTGGGTGAGATACAGAGGGCCAGATATGCGCTGACAGCAGTGCAGGAAACGCTTGCCTCGGATACGGAAAAGCACCCGGAAAAGCGGGCGGTTCTGTCCTTTATTTCTTCTGCTGCGGCAGTGCTGCTGCACCTTCCTTTGCCGAAAGAATTGCCGCCCACGCAGGAGTTCCTTCCCAGGCTCCCAATGGGAATCCGGATATTTGCGTTATATATCATTGCCCACGGTCTCTATCTGCAAAAGGACTACCAGAGAAGCCTGGGCATTATAGAGGCCACGCTGAGTATGCAGACGGAAGAATATCCGATCCCCAGCATTTATCTGCATTTGGCCGCAGTCATGGACTATATGAGTCTAAAACAGGTGGACAAGGCAAAGCGGCATCTGCTTGCGGCGTGGGAGCTTGCCAAACCGGACGATTTTATCCAGGGCTTTGGCGAACACCACGGCTTGTTGGGCGGGATGCTGGAAGCGGTGATCAAGCCGGAATATCCGGAGGACTTCAAGCGGATCATCGCCATCACCTACCGGTTTTCCGCGGGGTGGCGCAAGATCCATAATCCTGATACCGGGCATGATGTGGCGGACAATCTGACCACAACGGAGTTTGCTACATCCATGCTGGCTGCCCGCGGCTGGACGAATCAGGAGATCGCGGACCATATGCACATCTCTTTGAATACGGTAAAGTATCATATTACCAATGCCATGCAGAAGCTCAACGTCAAAAATAGACAGGAATTGAAAAAATATATGCTGTTATGAGAAAAAGGACCCGGCCATTTGGCTGGGTCCTTTTTTGGGCACCTACCCATTTTTCACCCCCAAACGGGTGGTTTCAAAAATATGGATCCATGGTATGATAAAGCCATACGAAACAGAAAAGGAGGGTTTGCGTGTGGAAAAGGCAAAAACGTATCAGGTCGAAGGCGCAACACTCACGATTCCGCTTCAGTATGATCAAAAAACCGGAAAATACATGGAAGTATACCCGGACTTTCTGGAACACCCGATCTATACGCCGGAGGGGCACCCCATCATGCTGACGCTTGAGGATGCCTGCGCCTTCGGCGAAGAGAGGAGCGCGGGCGAGGGACTGATCGACTGCGGCTCCTGCCGCTTTTACAGACCGTTTTCAAACACTTTGATCGGCGTGTGCGGACATGAGAAGAACAGAAAAGCATGAAAAGGAGGGTGTGATGATGAGGAACACGATGGGAAAAAGAGGACGAGTACGGCCTAAGCGGATTCTGGCGGCGCTGCTGGCGGTTGTGCAGCTGATTCTGCTCCTGCCGACGGTGTCGATCCCTGCCCTGGCGGCGGGAGATGTGGCATATACGCGCCTTAAGCCGGAGGTGGCCATTTATAACGCCCAGACCGGCATCGATGAAAAGCTGTATAACCGGGAAATCAGCGCAGACAGCAAGTTCAACGCAGCCACAAAAAGCAGCCTGTTCAACTTGTCCTTTGAAAACAATCTGATCAATAAGAGCGCTTCCTTTACTGTGGATGATAAGCAGATCGGAAGTCTGCGAAAAAAGGAAAATAACCTGCAAACCTCCCTCTCGGCTTCCTTTCACAATTACAAGCATCAGCATTCCTGGAAGTCGGGACTTTTTAATCTGAAAAACAATACGGCCAATGTTACCACGTCCGTCATGCTGTCTTACGAATACTGGAACTCGCGCTCTCATTCTGCTCCCGATCTGTTTATCAACAGCCGGGACATGGCAAAAAGCTACGAACGCCTTTCCACCGGCTACCATACCGTCGCCACATATCCTCCCCGTGCGCAGATTGCCATTAGCTTGCAGGGTACTTTTTACGACGGCGGCAATAAAAGCTGCAAGTGCCAAGGCGACGCGTCGTTGACCAAGCCGGTCATCACCTATATGGACAACAACGCGCCGTCCATCGTTTCGGTAACCGGCATTGACAACCGGATTTTGAAAGCCGGCGATACGGTGGAGCTGGCAGTCAAATTCGACGAGCCCATCCGCTTTGCCGACGACAGCGCGGCCCACGGCGACCTGTATGTGTACCTTGTCCTCGAAGGGATCAGCTCCAACCGGTGCCCCCAGGCCATGCTGACCAAGCTGGACTACGACACGCTGTATTTCTCCTACACGGTCCCCACTGACAGCGAGCCCATGGAGAAGCCGATCGACGG
Organism: Flavonifractor sp. An91; assembly: GCF_002159225.1. Classification (NCBI taxonomy): domain Bacteria; kingdom Bacillati; phylum Bacillota; class Clostridia; order Eubacteriales; family Oscillospiraceae; genus Flavonifractor; species Flavonifractor sp. An91. The sequence continues at coordinate 14,370 of NZ_NFHA01000034.1, forward strand.
CGTGGATTTCAGCCCGCTGATGCAGGAATGCGACCTCAAGGTGGTGTTTGAGGACGGGAGCTTCACCCTCTCCACCAGCGGGCTCAGCCCTTCCAGCAACATCGGCTATACCCGGGCCACGTCGTACATCACCGACATCGCCGGCAACGGCATGAGAGCGTCGGACAGGCTCCGCAACGTGACGGAGAGCTACCTGGACACCACGCCGCCGTCCCTTTCCCAGATCAGCGCCACCGCCGCCGCCAACAACGCGGACATCAAGACCCTGCTCGGTTCCGGCGAAGAGGACAAGAGTGACATCTACCTGGGCGTGGGCGACAGCGTGGACTTCGGCCTGCCCTTCAGCGAGGTGCTGAACCTGGAGCCTGGGGAATACACCGGCCTCACGGCCACCACGAACCTGCGCGACGGGGACGGGAATGCCGTCACGCTGGCCAGCACAAATGTGATCAAGACCGCCGGCGATAGCCAGGGCCCGTCCAAGGGAGAGATTACCTACATCACCCTGGAAAGGCTCACCCTGACGGCGGACATGACCTGCGCGGACGCCGACGGCGTCATCCGCATCCAGAGCATCCAATTTAGCAAGTCGGTCTCTGATCTGGCCGGCAACGCGCTGTCGGTCTCTGACGCCGATGTGAACGCCGCAAATACCGCGACCCTTTATCTGGACGTGACGGCGCCGAAAATCACCACCGCCATGGGGCAGTCGGAGGGCGTGTACCAGGTCGTACCCTATACGGACGGCAGCGGCTTCTACGTCCCGTTTTCCGTCACGGACGACGCGTCCGGGTCCGGGACCAACGGCCTCCAGGGCCGCTTCAAATGGCGCAAGGGAACGGACACCTATTCCTCCACGGTATTCGAGTACGCAGTTACCTCTTCTACCGATGAGCCGGAAGAGTGGACAAGAGCCCTCATGAATAACGGCTACTGCAAATTTACCCAGGTGGAGGGAACCCAATACCTGCATATCAAGCAGGTGGACGATGTCACCTATGAGGTGCTGGATACAGAGCTGGACTTCCAGGTGATGGATTATGCCGGCAACGAGAGCACAGCCACTTTTGCCATCAACGCGCTCTGGGACAACACCTATCCCACGGCCGAATTGGGCGAGGTGACCAGAGAACTTACCGATACAGGCGGCGAATTGACCGTCCAGGTCAACCTCACGGAAGCCACCGCCCTGAAGGAAGCCTATTATCTGTGGACGAACACCGACGCGGAGCCGGATGACGAGAGCGCTGGCTGGGTGCTGGCGGAGAATGTTCTCGACCAGACCTCCGCCACGATTACCCTCACCGAAAACGTGGAAACCGGCGAGGATTTCAACCAATATCTCTGGGTCAAGGTCTCGGACAAAAACGGCAATGAAGTGGTATACGGTCTGGGCGCTCAGCGGTACAACCTGAAAGAGATCGCGTACAGCGTCAACCCAAGCAGCGACTACGCCACCGATCTTTATATCCATTACCAACCCAAGGACTCCGACGGCTTCCTGCTGGGCCTGCACCCGGTGCCGGGTACAACAGATGAGTATTACGCCTGCACCGAGGGCGGAATGACGTATGATCCCAACAACTGGTACAAGGTGTCCTCGGGCGACAGAAGGAACTTTACCGTTCTGAAGAAAACGGCCAAGGACATCGAATATTTGAACAATTACCTGCTCAATGACGGAAGCGAGCCGTATTCTCAAACCTTCGGATACCGCACCGGCGATTATCAGTTCTACATCATTGCCGGCGTAAAGGGTGCGTTTGCTTTGGATGAAAACGGATATGTGACCCAGGCAGGAAACGATGCCTATGAGGTCAGCGAGGAAAGCTATACCGTCCGCGCGATCACGCCGTTTGATGAGGGACAGGACTTCCTCCCGAACATCAGCATCACTCCCGTGAGCGACATTCCCGATCCCACCGACAATTCCTATTACTACTATACCTCGGAGCCGATGCTCTCCACTCTGGAGGGCCTGACCTATGAGATCGACCTGGGTGAGGATACCACCGGCTGGAACTATGACATCATTGATTTCGATAACTCCTATGTGATGGTATACGGAATCGGAGCTGATCTTAAATCGTTTAGTATCCCGTTGAAGCCCCAGGCAAAACAGACCATCACCCTGCCGGCGGGAGAATACACGACAACGGGGTCCTTCTATCTCCAGGTGAAGCTTCAGGCAAAAAACAGCGGGCAAAACGGTTTGTACCTCTATCGCGCCAGTGAGACGAAGTATCTTGACGGGCGGAACGCCCCCGATCCGTCGGAGTTCGGCATCACCTCTCTGAAGATGGAGTGCGATCCCTTCAATCATGATATGGCATATTCCACGGGTATTCAGGAGCAGGAGGTTGAGCCTGGCGGAGATGTGATTTATCTGCCGGTCTCCAATGAAACAGACCGATATTGGGGAGGACCATACGACAAGCACAAGATCTATCTGACAACAGAGGATATTCAAACGAGCGGAACCATGTACCTGTACACGGATCAGCTGATCTGGAATGTCACGGCAGGACAGACGGAAGACACTGCCGCCATTTACAGGAGCGGCTCGGCGGGGGGCCTGGACCTCACGATCCTCGATAAAGAAGGCGCCGCGGAATATGTGGCCGGTATCGACCCCGCAGATCCGGGAGCCGAAGGCGATGCACCCCTGTGCCTGATCCGGAATACCGACAACGTGATCGCGGTGCGGACTGTACTCTCCAACGGGAAAAAGTCGGAAATCAAGTATTACACCATCTATCCTTCCTGGCTGGATGTGTCCGGCACGCTCTCGACCCAGAAGGATGCGGACACGCAGGTGACGATTTCCGACGACAATACGCTGGTCTTTACTCCGGATGAGGGCCAGTCCATGGAGGGAGTGCGGATTTTTACAAGCGACGGGACCAACAGACTGGAACTGCTCCCCCAGGCCGACGGCACCTATCGCTGCGATGCAGCCCCCGGACATAAGTGGTATTATTTCTACGCGCTCAATACCTATGGAAGCATCTATTATTTTGAGGAATATTTCAATGTCTATCGGGACGAGGACGCTCCGGTGATCACGTCTACGGGAAACACACAGTCTGACGGAACGTATCAGATCAAGCTCCGGATCACGGACCTGTCGCTGACCACCTATCTGATGGACGGCACCATTGATCTGAAGCTCATCTTCGACGAGGCCTATTCCCAGCGGCTGGGAGTGGAACAAGCGGATGGAACCGGAGACGAAGGAGGACAGCAAGCAACCTTCCAGCTGGCCATCGACGAATTCGACGACTACTGGGGTGAGATCACCCCGGAGGATGACATGGAGTTCCTCTGGGAAGCGGAGAATGTCAGCAGCACGGGCATCTACCGGGTGGAGGCGGTCATGCCAAAAGTAACCTCAGACGGTTATCTGGACGTCACGATTTACGGCGCCGCCAAATACCTTCTGGAAGAGAGCGATGACGCGGAGATCAAGTTTGACGTGACGGTGGAGGCCACCGACAAGTTCGGCCATACCGGTACCACCGAGATCAAAGATGTCACCGCCACCAATACCAAGCCTCATGTTGTAGATAGCGGCAGCGTAGAGCCGGAATATCAGCAGATCGACGGCGGTTATGATTATGCGCTGATGCTGCCCTTCAATGTGCCGGTGCAGCCCGAAAAATCCTGGATTCTGCCCGAGCCCACCGGCTATCAGACGGAGTGGATCGACGGCTTCCCCGTGACCCAGGACGGCACCACCGAGATCTCCTTCTATGATATTTTCGGCACCCTTTATACCCAGGAGCTGGTGCTGGAAGATGTATTCGGCGATTACGGCGTGGAGCTGATCATTTCGCCGGAGACCTATACCAAGGAGGTCATTTCCGTTACGGCGCGCATGAGCGTGGAGGACACCGAGCGGGCCTTCATGTTCTGGAAGGATCTTGGCAACGGACAAATCCAGGCCATCTCCGATGCCAACTGGGAGTCCCTGCCCACCAAGGAACGGACCATCACCCGCCAGGAAAACGGAACCATCATGGTGTTCGTTTATGATAGAGCCTATTCCCGGGATGAGCTGTATAACCAGGGCTACTATCAGCGGGCGGATGTGCTGACCATCCACATTGACAACATGATTGACGGTGCGCCGGAGGCGGAGCCCAGGTTCTACTTCGACCAGTTCGGCCAGGAGTATACGGCCGAGGAACTGCTGGAAGAATTCCCCGACGGCATCGAGACCACAAGCTATGTGGAGGTATCCTACAAAACCAGCCGCTATGTCACGCCCACCGGCGATACGGGCGAGAAGATCCGGTTTGCCTACCCGGATACCGACACCTCGTACCAGTTTGAGTATGTGGATGCCTTTGGCAACGAAGGCAGCCTTTCGGTCAACCTTGCGGATTACGGCATCACCTTTGCCGCGCCGCCGGCGCCCTATGCCGACGAGACCGTGCCCACCGTGGTGGTGGACGTCTACGCCAAGCGCTTCAACAACTACACCGCCGCGGGTGCCTTCTCCAAGGATACGGCGGCAAACGATGTTGCAAACGAGTTTACAAGCATCGGTTACGTACAGGGATACAGCCTGAAGGTCGGTGCCACGGACTACTCCAGCTACAAGATCGTGGTGCTGAACACCCCGCCCACCTCCCTTACATACAGCGAGGCGGCAAGTGAGACTGTGCCCGGGGTAAGCATCTCCGGAAACACGGTCACCGTTTCCGCGGACCTGGCCACCGACTTCACCATCGCGGTGGTGGACAATGCGTCCGGGGAAACTGCGGCCACAGCCGACAACTTCTCCTGCATCACGATCCGGGCAGTGGATCTGAAACACTGGTTTGACACCACCAAGCCCGTGGCGGAGCAGAAGATTGTGCACAGCGGCCTCTATGAGCAGACCGTCTATGTGAAATTCACCGACACGGCCAATGACGGCACGGAGATCGACAATGGTACGAATCTCCAGAACGCTTCTGTGACGCTCATGAACGGCAGCCTGGAGCGGGAGACCACGGGAGAATACGCGGGCTGGTACAAGAAGGTATTCAAGGAGAACGCCACGGAGGAACTGCTCTTCCAGGACCATGTGGGCAACATGGGCGACAGTGAAAAGGTGGAGATCACCGGCATTGACTCCGACCCGCCGACGCTTACCACCACATGGACGCCGCCGTATCTTTCAAGCGACGGCCAGGCGGACCCCAGCTGGTACACCCAAACGCCGGTCAATACCTCGGTCTACGCACATATCACATCCAACAAGGCCCTTGACGTGGAAGAAGTCAAGCTGACCCACTACTCCTACGACGGTCAGGATTGGACCGAGCTTCCCAGCGGAGACATCAAGGATATCGAGAACTGTCCTGCCAGCTATACGGTTACCACCAATGGGCTGACGGTGTGCTTCGAGCAGGGTGGGATCGGCCTCCGGTTCCAGGTTCCGGCCCCCAACGGCAAAAGCACAGAAGCCGAAGTGTATCTGCCGGAGGAGACCATCGACAAGGTGGTTCCCAACGTGAAGGTGAAGGCCACGGAGCTGAAACGGAGCGGGTATAATGTCCCCTATGCGGTGGCCGTGACCATGACGCCGGACAAGAGCGTCCTCTGTTCCACCGCCGGCAAGGCGGGCGCCGTATATGACGCCGAGACCCCGCTGGAGGTCACCATCACCCAGAACGGCACCTACGAGTACCTGTTCGTGGACGAGGCGGGCAACCGCGCGGTGGCGACGGTTACGGTGAACAACATTGACCGGACGGCGCCCAAGCTGACCTTTACCCCCGACCCGGCGGAGCTGCCCGTCACCAGTACGGACCAGAAAATCACGGTGACCGTGGACGAGGCCTGTACCCTGACGGTGGGCAGCCAGACATACCCCTTGCAGGCCGACGAGTCCAAGGAGTTCTCCTTCAGCCAGAACGGCGTATATTCTGTGATTGCGACGGATCTGGCTGGCAATGAAAGCGTAATCAATATTCCCGTGGGGAACATCGACCGCACGCCCCCGGCCATCAGCTTCGAAAACGGCACCATCCGCATTCGTCAGGACAGCGCTCAGGCAGAGCTTACGGCCGCCCTCGACGCAGGCGTCACGGCCTGGGAGCCCGAAAGCCAGACCATGGTGGAAAACTGGACTTACGACGCAAGCGCCGTCAACCTTGCGGAGATCGGCATCTACAGCGTGACCTACACGGCGCGGGACCAGGCGGGGAATGAATCGACCGCAATCAGATATGTTTCTGTTTACGACAAGAACAACCCCGGAATTTATCTCGACGGCACACTGATCGAGCCGGAAGGTACAACCGTACTCAAGGCAGGGACCCATAACATCCTGGTCTCCCACATCCAGAACATCGCGCCCGGTGTCCTGGAACCGTATACGGTGAAAATCAGCAAGGGTATTTTGACCATCGGTCAGATCAAGAACAAGCGTGCAGACGTTCAGATCGATGACGACGGCAATTTCACCATTACCCCGGGGTTCTATACGGTATCTGTCATTACGCAGAGCAGAATGACATTCCGCGCAATTCTCTATGTGGAAGCGTAAGGGGGCGAAAATATGAAAAGGATCCTATCGTGTTTGCTTTGTGTGGTTCTGCTTCTGGGGATCGTGCCTCTGGAGGGAGTCGCCGCGCTGGCAGCAGAACATGAGGCCTACTCCCTGGATAACGGCTATATCCGGGTGCAGGTCTCCAAGGAAAACGGCGGATTTGTTGTCAATACGGTCAACGGTGACTCACTGAAGAAGTCAGATAACAACAAAGATCTGCTCTATCACACGGGCGAGTATGACACCTCCTTTGTTTCGTTCCGTGTCACAGAAGCGGACGGGACAGTCTCCGACTATATTTTCGGCGGCAAGTACGGGGACAGCAGCGATCCCAGTCATCAGGGCGTCACCGTGACCCAGGCCACGGAAAACAGCGACATTGTTGCCGTCTGGTCTGTGGGAAGCTATACCTTTACCCAGACCATCTCCCTGGCCAATGCAAGCTCCAACGAGCATGGCATGGTTTCGATCTCCCTGAGTGCCACCAACAGCAGCGGTAGCAACGCCAATATCAAGGCGCGTGTCCTTTGGGACACCGCCTTGGGCGGCTACGACTTCGGAACCTATCAGGCGGTAGACGAGGAGTCGGTCACCCACGCCATCTCCACCGAGCAGATTTTGGATGGTACGGACTACCCGATTCCGCAAAACTTCTATTGTCTCGACAATGTTTTTGACCCGGCAATTACCGCCTATTCGGTCAACAGTCCCCAGGCCATGCCCTATCAGGCGGCCTTTGGCCACTGGAACAATCTGGCCGCGTCCCTGTTTGATTTTGTGCCGGACAGTTCCATGGACTTCACCAAGACCCAGAACGATTATCTGACGGCGGACAGCGCATATGCTCTCTATTATGACCTGGGCAGCGTAGGCAGCACGCCCGTAAGCATGGTGACCTATTACGGCGTGTATTCCCACAAGGACGTCTCCGCGGCAGAAAAAATGACCGTCGACGTGTCCGCTCCGCTGCGCCTTACGCTGAATGACGCGGGAGACGATTATGTCCGGCAGACGGACCAGGGCATTGCGGATTTTGCAGCCGGCGTCACCTTTGAAAACTACGCCTCCGACACCGCCCAGAATTATGAGAACATTTCTCTGGTGGTCAGAACCACCGAGAATCTGCGCTCGCTGGGAGACATGGGCGCGGAAAACAATTCCCAGTTCGGCTCCACAGACCCGTTTATCATCACCTACGCCAATGTGAATGTGGGGGATATCAACTCCAAAACCCTGTACTTCCAGGCGCAGGTAACCGATACGGCGGCCTATGAGCGGATCACCATCGGCATCTACGACACATCGGAGACCCAGGGCGCCATCGTGGAAGAGAAGAAACTGGGAGAGCAAGTGGCCTACATCCTCCTGCCGGGCGCCGACGGAAGCATTCCCAAGGTGAGCTTTACCGAGATGACGCCCAAGGTCATCTATTCCTCCGGGACAAGGCATCTGTATGTAACGGTCAAAAACCCGGCGCTTCTGGATAACCGCGGCAACTGGAATCTGGTTGCGCGCAGCGTGGATGAAAAAACGTCGCATACCATCGACCACGAGTTTATCAGCATCAAGGACGGCGTGATGGATGTGGCCATCGACGACTCGGTCCAGATGGCGCCCGGAAGCTGGTACTTGCAGCTGGAGTGGACCGATGCGGCCGTTGCAGAAGACGTGATTCAGAAAGAATACCAGAATCAGACGGCCTCTTGCCTCAACTTTACCGTGTCGGAGGATGTGAAGTACAAAAACGACAGCTACGGCATCCTGACGGTGACCAAATATGAGAAAAGCGCCGGCGACTTTACCTATCAAATCGATTCTTTCCGGGACGAGGAAGCCTTTCAGAAATTCCAGGACGCCGGCGGATATTCCGAGATTCTTCTGATCTTCCGGGGTGAATTTTCAAAGTCCACCTACACGCTGGAGGACAGCTCCAAGAGAACGTATTACAGCGCAACCAGCACCAAGCGTGTCAATCAGGAGACCAGAGAGTACGAAGTCGACAACTGCGTCAACATCAACGGCGCCATGGACTTCGAAAACGGCACCATGTCTGTGTATTATGACAAGGATGTGCCGGAGGGACAGCCTCTCACCGATGTGGTGGTGGAATTTGACGGCGAGCTTTTGACCAGCAATGCCCGCACCACCATCTGGAATGGCAAATCGGGACTCACACGGCTGGAACAGGGAAAGAGCTTTTCTCTGATCCCCTATGACAAAAACGGCGTCCGGGACCCGAATTTCGACGACAACACCATTATGCTCCTGTGGCCCACAACCTACAGCCCGGGGCAGACCATTGCCGGTATGGTGTTCCAGATGGCATACGGCGAACTGGGCGTCATGAAAGACAACGGGAAGGAACTTGGCCGGGTTATCTCCTTCTCGGCAAGCCTGGATCTGAGCTTTACCAAGAGCCCGGAACCCACCGGCCAGAGCCTTGCCGAAAATCCGGATCAGTCGCTCAAGACCACCTACTGGCAGAAGATCAAGGATTTCTGGCGCAACTACAAAGAGGCGCAGAGCGTTGACAGCTACATCTACACCAACAACGACGCGCTGTACCGGACATACGATTGGTCGAACATCGACGAGAGCGGAGACGACAATAAGGAGATTTCCGCCTCCGTGATGGTCCGTGATATTCTCTACGGGTGCGGCGAGGGCCTGATCGGCGTTAACTTTAAGGTGGATATCGGCATTCAAAACTATATTTCCGCCTTGCCCAAGGTCACCGGTACCCTGGAGGTCAACACCATCAACGACTGGTCGTTCGGATTTAAGGGCAGCATGAAGCTTGCCAACTTTTCACTGGAGGCGAAGCTCTCCTTCAAGAGCCACGACGATGTCCCGGTACCCGACGACATCTATTTCTACATCGGCGGGTTCAATCCGGGCCTCAATATCGATGGCTGCGGCGTCGTCTGGCTCAAGGGCGGAGGCGGCGGAATCTCCGACATTTACGACACCATCTTTATGACGGACTCGGTACCGCCGCTCAAGCTGATCGTAACGGCCAGCTTCAGTATCGTGCAGGTTCTGGACGGTAAGGCGACACTGACCGTCGGCGCCACCGGCATCAGCCTGAAGGCGGAGAATCTCAAGATTTTCGGCACCATCGACGCCATCGAGAAAATCAGCCTGGGGCTGGAATGGTATCCCGGCATCGATCTGGAGGCGTCCATCTCGGTGGATTTGTTCCAGGGCGTGATCAAGGGCGGCGGCTATATCGTCCTGATTGGAAAGAACTACACGGACTGGTTCTTTGAGATGTTCGCCCATGCATCGGTGAACATTCCGGAGTCGGTGCCGGTCTTCGGCGGTACAACAGTGGCCGGAGCCGATTTGGGCATCAGCACCGAAAAGATCTGGGGCAATGTGGAGATCCTTTCCGTCCGCGTGGGCATCGCCTATTATTGGGGCGATAACTCGGTGGATTTCGGTACGGGAGATTCCCTTGCCAAGCCCAGCTTTCCGGAACTTCTGGGACACGAGGATATCCCCGTATACTATGATGAGGAACGCAGTCAGACCCTCTATGCACGGATCGGCACCAACATTTCCGGTATGGAAATGGCGGAGGTCGTGGACACGTCGGAGCTGCCGCAGCTGTTTGACGCGGAGCTCAAGTCCAGCGGCGACCTGCTGCTGCACAAATTCAATCTCGGGACTTACACGGGCGGCGCGGCCGCCATCGTGCGGATCGATTACGATGCCGAGAGTCTGGAGCAGGCCCGGGAGATCGCGCAGGGGTTCCTCGTGAATTCCAGCATGAATATGGATGGAACCCCGTATCCCATCGTTGCATATGACGGCAGCAATATGGAAAGCGCGAACGCAAACATTACCTTCGACGAGAATACGAAGAAGGCGTCGTACGCGTTCACGGTGACAGATCCGGCGGACTACGGCAAGGACTGGTACATATCCACCGGCACAACGAAGGCCAACGCCGTGATCTACAACGTGGATCCCCTCCCCGAGCTGACGGCAGTCAGCGCCAGCATCAACGGCAGTCAGCTGGACGTGACGTGGACCGGAACGAAGACGGCGGAGCTGGACAAGATCAGCTTCTATCTGACCGAGGATACGGATCCCGCGGCGGAAAGCGGCGTCAGATACCTTGGCAGTATCGAAGATGTCACTACCCTTTCCGGCGCAGCCGCGTCGCTGACTCTGCCTGCGGATTTGCCCTCGGGAACCTATTACCTCCGTGCGGTATATTCCAAAGAAGATGAGGTCAACAGCGCGGTTTACAGCACCTCCACGATATCCTATACCAACGCCAATATGCCTGAGACAGCTGTGATTTCGGATGTTTATCCCGCCGGCAACCTGGAAATCGGAGTGAATGTGGCCCAGCCCGTCGACGGAAAAACCATGGGATATATGGCGACGGTTTATTATGCGGACGGGACTTCCACGGATGTTGACGGACTTGCATATACCAAAAACGAGACAGGCGCAACAGTCATTACCATCGGCGGAAGCTACACCGGTGTGGACGAAAACGGCGTTGAGGAGAAAAAAGGCCTTGTCGCCGGACAGAGCTACCAGGTGGGTGTCACGCCCTACTGCCTGGTGGATTCGGACGGCAACGGCGCGTACGACGCGGTGGTCTACGGCAAAGAGGTGTTGACAAGTTCCATCACCGTGCCGGAGATGACCACACCGGAAGTGACGATTCAGGCGGACGTGCAGAAGCAGGAGATTTCGGAACTGGTAATGGCAGACCATGATAACGATCCGGATACGCCTGCACAGGAAGTATCCGTTGTCAGGGAGACCTACACCGCAAGCGACATCTGCTTTACGGCGGCCGTAACGGAAAGCGTAACGGGAGAATGGGGCGTTGACGGAGCTCTCACCCCCGACAGCGACGGATACAGAAGCGGAGCGTACGGCACCTTTACGGATACCGCAAGCATTTCCATTCCGCTTACGGAGCTGAAAGAGGGCGGTCATACCCTCACCATCAAGGGGAAAGACGACCAGGGCGATGGATTCCAATACAGCTATTCCTTTGTGGTTGATACGACCCCGCCCAGGCTCATGCTCTCCGCGCCGCTCAACGGAAGCACATACGACAAGGACGGAACGGTTACCGTAAGCGGTGTGACGGACAGCGACGCAAGATTTACCATCACATCGGACGGAGTCGAAATCTGCTCGGGAAAGACCGTTTCGCAGCTGGGCGGGACCATAGATCAGGACGGCCTGTTCAGCTTTGACGTTACCGTTTACGCCCCCAATGACGCCTCCCAGAGAGAACTCTGCATCACTGCTTCAGACGCGGCGGGGAACTCCTTGACGGAGTATGCCACCGTCACCCACGGCGGCCTGGCGGATCTGCAGCGGGTAAAGGTGCTGATCAATGGCAACGTCGTGGACAACGGAAACATTCCGGCTTCGGCGGATGATACGACTGTGGTTCTCTCCCTTGCGGGCGTGACGTCTGACGGAACCACGTTCCGGCTGACCGGCCCCAATGTCGTGTGGAACTGCACCGCAGTGGAAGGCAGCGCATATGTTGACGCCGACGGACTGCTGGAGATCAGCGGAAATTCCCAGGGCTTTGTGGAGGGCGGACTGGAAGTTACCAAGGGCGCCTACCTGACCGATGCCGTAACCTTTGGCGCGCCGCTGGAGGAGGGCAGCGTAACAATCACCTCTACCATCGGCGGAAAGGTTACGGGCGGCGGAAGATACGCCCCTGGTGATCTGGTAACGCTCACCGCGACCCCCGACAATGGATATGTCTTCAATGGCTGGGTCCTCACGGGTGTGACCGTATCCGATCCCAGCGCGACCACCATCAGCTTTACCATGCCGAACACGTCCGTAGAAGCAAAAGCGAATTTCAAAGCGAAAAGCAGCGGACGCCCGACCACTTCGGTCACAGATATTATTGCAACGGTAACTGCCGAGGAAGGCGAACTTGTTACATATCCGTTGAGAAAACCGGTTGAAAACGAGAATCATGTCGTGGCACAGTACAGCACAGACGGCGGAAGAACCTATATCACAGTTGCCAAGTCTGCCGTTGTAGACGGAGTGTTCCGGTTTATTGCGCCGGTCCGTGCGACTTACAGGATCACCGTTGTGGATGGCATCAACTTCGATGATGTTCCGGAGACCCACTGGGCTTACGATTATGTGGATTTCGCATCGGCCAGAGAAGTGGTGCTTGGTGTGGGAGGCAACCTGTTTGTCCCGGAAGGAGACCTTACAAGGTCAATGTTTGTAACGATGCTTGGCAGAATGCACGGCAATTTGGGTACCTATGATGCCCACAGCTTCACCGACGTTGAACCCGGTTCGTGGTATGAGGAATATGTCTCCTGGGCCGCGTATAACGGTATCATTGAGGGATATGACGCGGAGCATTTCGGTCCCAACGACAAGATTACCCGCGAGCAGATTTGTACCATGATAGACCGCTATTTGAAGTACGAAGGATATCAGATAGAGACTGAACCCGCCGGTAAATTCACGGATGATGGGCAGATCAGCAGCTGGGCATACGATTCTGTGGTGGCGGCCAGAAATCTGGGACTCGTCATCGGATACGAGGATGGAAGCTTCAAACCGCAAGGCCTGGCTGCCCGTGTAGAAGCCGCAACCATACTGACAAGACTGATTTATTCCCTGCTTCAGAACAGATAAGCCTATGAAAAAAATACTGATACTCTTATTGCTTATCGTAATTTTAACAGAGGCGGCATTTGCCGCCTCTGTTAAAATTGGTGTGATTGACACCGGCGTCACACAAAAAGAGCATATTCTTGACAGCAGCCGGATTCTGGAGGGAAAGAACTATGTTTCGGAATACGGCGGCACTGAGGATAAAGTCGGTCACGGAACAAGGATTGCAAGCTTAATTCTCGGCACGCTGGATAATGAAATTATCTCCCCGTCCAGTGAGAGCCAGATCGTACCGCTGGTATATTATTCACAGTACCCGTCAGGCGTCGCCATAAACGGAGGCATCCAAGCCATTTGCAGCGCCATATACGACGCCATTGACAGCTACGGCTGCAAGATCATCAATATCAGCAGCGGTGTACCGAAGGAAAATGAAGCATTAAAAAAGGCGGTTGACTATGCGGAAGAAAAGGGCGTTTTGATTGTATCGGCCTGCGGAAACGACGGGGGAAGTGTCTATTATCCCGCCGCATATCCTACGGTGATCGGCGTCGGAAGCCATAACGAAACGCTGGAGCCTTCTGCTTTCTCCTGTCACGGAAGCGGGCTGGATTTGCTCTTTTCCGGCGAAAAGGTAAATGCTGTCTCCATAAAAAACGCCGACGATTACGAACTGGTGACGGGTACATCCTATTCAGCCGCGCTGATCACGTCCTATGCCGCAGCTGCCCTTGAAGCTTATCCGGAACTTTTGCCCCACCAGATCCGGTATTTTTTGCGATCCAGCTGTGAGGATATCTGCGAAAAAGGCTATGATGAAGAAAGCGGATACGGCATCTTTGATCCAACCCTGTTTTTTGAGCATTTAAGCCTTTTTGACAAGGGTGAAATTTCTTGCTTCTCCGATGTGAAAAAGACAGATTGGTATTTTGACAGCGTTTGCTATGCCGAACAGAACAGATTGTTTTTCGGTGTATCCGACACTGAGTTTGCTCCCAATGAACTCCTGACACGGGCAATGTTTATTACCATACTTTACAGGGCGGATGGCCGGCTGCAAACGAACAGTGTGCTGAAGTTTGATGATGTTGCGGAAGATGCGTATTATGCGGATGCTGTCTGCTGGGCGTCGGAAAACGGCATCATTACAGGAGTCTCTGATCGGGAATTTGCGCCTGATCAAAATATGACCCGCGAGGAAATAGCGGCAGTCATGAGCCGCTATGGGGACTACAAGGGGATCCATACGGCCAGCCAAGGCGACCTGACTGTGTTTGCTGATGCGGACGCTGTTTCCGGTTGGGCAAGAGAAAGTGTAGCGTGGGCCGTCGATTATGGTCTGCTTTCAGGCAAAGAAAACAACTTGCTTGACCCCCGGGGTGATATAACGAGAGCAGAAGCTGCCGCAATCCTGAAACGTTTTTTGGAACAGTAAAACATGAATGAAGTCCGTTTTTCGAACTATTTCATCGAAAAACGGACTTCTCATTTTTGGGGAGCTTTGTTGTATAAGGTTTTCCCTTACGGTTTTGCTGTTTTTATATCGCATTTCTTTAGTAAAGTATATTTGATAGCTATTCTGGTAGATATGGGCCAGAGGCCCGGGTTGACCTTGCACCTGCCATATATGTCATGACAGAATACCTAACGATAGAATTACCCGAGTGCCCTGCTGCTCTGCGCTTAGTACAGTGACGCCGTAATCTGTGCCATAAATCAATTTGATCCGCTCATTGATGTTAGCCAAGCCGATGTTTGAGGTGGTGGAACTGCCTAGCCGTTCTGCTTGGCCTTGAGCCAGTTTTTCATTCAGCGCTTTCAAAATGGTGGGAGAAATCCCTACGCCGTCATCCTCTACGGCAATTTCCAGACGATTTGCT
This sequence comes from Flavonifractor sp. An91, assembly GCF_002159225.1. Classification (NCBI taxonomy): domain Bacteria; kingdom Bacillati; phylum Bacillota; class Clostridia; order Eubacteriales; family Oscillospiraceae; genus Flavonifractor; species Flavonifractor sp. An91. The sequence goes on from NZ_NFHA01000034.1 coordinate 29,439, forward strand.
GTGCGGAATGCAGAGATCCAGATATTTCCTTTCCCCCGCTTGACCTCCAGACCATGCTTCAGGGCATTTTCAATTACGGGCTGCACCAGAAGTTTGGGAATTTGAATATAGAGGGTATCCTCTGCCACATCGGAGTGGAGCGTGAAGCGGTCATTGAAGCGAATGCTCTGTAGACAAAGACGGTTGATCCCGCAAGAATGTGCTTGTATTGTTAAACCGGTTTTGCTACTATGGCATATGGAAGAAGTATCCCAACAGTGGTGGGATACAAATGTGGAAAGGTGGAATGTTTGAAATGAAGGAACGCAAAAAACTCCTCTCCCTGACTCTGGCTGCCGCGTTGACGCTGGGCATCTCCGCCCCTGCCATGGCCGCGGAAGGAACTGCCCCCGTCTTTACTGACGTGGCTTCTGACGCCTGGTATGCCCCTGCCGTCTCCTATGTCTCTGAAAAGGGGATCATGAACGGCACCGGTAACAACGCCTTTGGACCCTCTCTCACCGTGACCCGGGGTATGGTGTATCAGACCCTGTACAACATGGCAGGTCGTCCTGCCGTGGCCGAGGCCGCCTCCTTCAACGATGTCTCCGATCAGTGGTACGCCGACGCTGCCGCCTGGGCTGAGGATGAGGGCCTGACCACCGGCGTGGGCCAGGGCGCCTTCGGCGGCGAACGGGCCATGACCCGGCAGGAGCTGGGCAAGGTTTTTGCCGATTACGCCGACGCCCAGGGCGCTCAGGCCGACAATGCCGACCTGAGCACTTATGCGGATGCCGCCTCCGTGGCCGACTGGGCCAGGGACGGTATGGAGCGGGCTGTGGCGCTGGGTATCCTCTCTGGCAGCCAGAATAAGCTCAATCCCACCGGGACTGCCCAGCGCTCCGAGCTGGCCCAGATTCTGATGAACTTTGGCCAGCTCACCTTTGAGATCCCCGCTGAGGACTACATCAAGGCCCATGCCGAGGACTTCTTCCTCACCGGCAAGGCGGAGTATACCATCCAGGGCATGATGGTCTCCAAGGACACCACCTTCCACAACGACCTGGAGAATGTGGACTACACCGCCACCGACGACGGGGAGAGCGTGGTCCTCAAGGGCACCGTGGGCGAGCAGTGGGTCACCAAGCTGAGCAAGGTGCTGGAGACCTACACCAAGGCCGACGGTACCGCTCTCAAGGCGGAGGATTTCACCAACTCCAAGGATACCTTTATCGACCTGAAGACCAAGGCTGAGCCCGACACCAACTTTGCCTGCTTTGTTCCCAAGGACGTGCGCCTCACCGTCAATACCGCCTGGGGCGATGTGCTCCATGTGAACGTTCCCGTCTCCGAGCACGGCTACGGCGATTACCTGGTCTGCCCCAACAAGGACGGCAAGCCCGACTTCTCCGATGTGTGGGTGGTCAACGGCGCGATCTTCGCCAACACCTATGATGTGAGCCGGGCGCCCGTGGTGGGCAGCGTGGCCGCCATCGAGAAATACGGCAACCTGGACCTGGATATCAAGCCTGAGGTGCTCTATACCGCGGGCCTGGAGCTGGGTGACGTGCTGGACGTGACTGTGAACGGCCAGAGCCTGGAGATCCCTTTCTGCACCGCCTACAGCGATGTAAACACCGGCGAGTGCGTGGTGCGTGACAATAAGGAGAGCGACATCCTTGTGGTTGCCATCAACATGGGCAACTTTGCCGGCACCTACGGCGTGGAGGAGGGCGACATTGTCACCTTCACGCTGGCTGAGAAGGCCGGTTACCTGGGTCAGTATCAGGCCCATCAGCTTGAGCGCACCAACGAGCGGAGCGACTACGCCTCCGACGAGGTGTTTGCCAACTTCCGCGCCATCACCGTGGGCGACATTGCCGAGGGCGTGCTCTACCGCACCAGCAGCCCCGTGAACCCCGAAATCGGCCGGGCTGCCTATGCCGACGACCTGATTGAAAAGGCCGGCGTCAAGACCGTGGTCAACCTGGCCGACGATGACGAGGCCATCCAGGGCTATTTTGCCGCCGAGGGCTTTGATTCTCCCTACTACAAGGGTCTCTATGAGGCGGGAAATGTGATCGCCCTCAACATGGGCGTGGATTATAAGGCCGCCGACTTCCAGGCCAAGCTCAAGACCGGTCTGCAGTTCATGATCGCCCACGAGGGCCCCTATGCCTTCCACTGCACCGAGGGTAAGGACCGGGCCGGCTTTACCGCCATCCTGCTGGAGGCCCTGATGGGCGCTTCTCAGGAGGAGATCATGGCCGACTACATGGTGTCCTATGAGAACTACTACCATGTGGAGAAGAACTCCGAGCAGTACAAGCTGATCTCCGAGGTGGCTGTGGGTATGCTCCGTGACCTGGCGGGCCTGGAAAAGGGCGCCGACCTGTCCAAGGTGGACCTGCAGAAAGCCGCGGAGGACTACCTGACCGGCATCGGTCTCGCTGCTGACCAGATCACCGCCCTTAAGACCAATCTGTCTACCCCCATCAGCGGCTGATGGGTGAAAAAGTCCAAACAGAAATCCGGGAGAGAGCGGAACATAAACTGTGTGTTCCGGCTGTGATTCCAGCAGTGCGGCAGG